>NZ_CAADGZ010000158.1:0-6682 GCF_900696675.1 uncultured Candidatus Kuenenia sp.
TATACTCGTTCAATGGAACGGTGCCGGCGCATATACAGACAACGTTTTACGTCTTTGTTCCCTGTGCAGGCAAATGCTTCGCCCCTACAATTTATCATTTTGTGAATAAAAAGCTATAGCTTTATGCGGTGAAAAAAGAGATTTTTTTGCTACTACAGGCTCATCCGCTAATACTATTCGACTATTGATTTTCACTTTCAGCTAAATCCCTCCCAGGAGGGGACGTCTCAAATTCCCCTCTTGGGAGGGGATTAAGGGGTGGGTTAACGGCATAATGAAAAACTTTGTAGCACTATAGTCGTAACACTTTAGTTTTTTGAAAAATTTACTACCTATAAGCTCCGTAGGAGCGACCTGTCTCTTGTAAATCCATATAAACAGTTCTACCTGAATACGGACAGGCCGCTCCTACGGAGCTATTTACCTTATTGAATTTTATTGCGCTACAAACAGACCGCCCCTAACAGGGCTACATGGTATTTTTTCTATCCCGGGAATTTTTCAAAAAACTAAAGTGTTACCAAAAAAGTTATACTATAATTATTTTTAGAACTTGCATTTCTATTTGTTTGTGGATTATTATGAAAACGTAAAGATTGACAACCTTCATCATACGCTTAATGGAGTATTTTTGTCGTTATTGTACGAAAAGAAAAAATGAAATTTTTTACCCGGAAGTCTTTATTAAGAAAAATATTCTATAGCATTCTGGCAGTGTGGTTTCTCTTATGCATATTGCCGGGTGATTGTTTATTATTGGGATGCACGGAAGAAGGTACTTCACATTGCAATGAAGAACCTTCTGTTGTCTCTTCCTCTGATAATGATCATACTGCAGCCCCCGGAAATGCTTCACACTGTTCCACCTGTTGTGTGCTTTGCGCACATAATCTTATCTTATACACATCCCATTATCATTCAAATACGCACATGGACCTCATTGGCAATTGTGCGTTCATCCCTACAAACCGCTTTAACGCTATTTTTCAAACCATTATATTTCGCCCACCGCGAACAATCGCATAACCTTTCTGATTTTCTACTCATTATTTAATTTTAACGCTTCACAGGGACACTATTTCCCCAAAATGGCAATAGCATAATCTTTTTCTACCGGTATGTTATCAGTTTATTTGACATGCAGGTACGGGAATGCTGTACAGTCGGCAATCAACAATTAGCAGTCGGCAACCGGCAACCGGCAATCTACAGACGGCAAATTGTGGACTGTAGACTGTGGAAATTATTATTATAAAAACCTTAATTTATTGAGAAGTTACGTTAAATTCATGTAGTGCGACGAGGCTCGCCGCACTACAAATGGCACTTTCCCGTGTTGTCTCAATAAATAGGGGTAATGCATTTACATTCTTCGTATAAACCTTATAGATGCTTACCTTTGTGCGGGTTTACCTATTTATTGAACTGATACTATTTGATTGTATTTTTTTTTACAAAGGGACATGGTATGTTCACACATTTTTTTAACAGGCATAATTTTCAACGGTGTATTTCTAAGTATCATCTTCTCCTTGTTTGCTCGTTTATTTATTTTTGCTCTTGCCATGAAATCGTCTGTGGGAACGATATACAAACGCCGGCTAAAGCAATTTCTCTTAAAGAGGCAATAGACATTGCTCTTGAAAGAAACCCAGAACTGCAATCAATGAAAGATCAGGTAGAAGCACAAATTGGCTCATTGAAACAGGCTGGACTCTACCCAAATCCGGTAATTAACTTTCTGACGGAAGAAATGCCTACAGATGAGATAGGGTTGAATGAGAGCCAAAACCAGGTATCAATAACCCAGCCCATCATTACCGGAGGGAAAAGAGGCCTTGCAATAAAAGTAAGCGAAAAAGCAAAGGAGAAAAACGAATTTGAACGGGATTCCTTTCTCCTCAGTGTTATTGCTGATACAAAAAAGGCATTTTACAAGGTGTTAGCAGGTCAGGAAAGTCACTCGGTAGCAAAGGAAACGGAAAAGATATCGAAAGATATTTATGAAAGTGAAAAGACACGGTTTGAAGCGGGAGAGGTTGCACTTACCAATGTATTCAGGGCAGAGGTGGAATTTTCAAAGGCAAAAAATCTGGTTTCCCGGACTGAAGGAGAGTTGCAAAACTCTTTCAGGGAATTGCAAACGATCATGGGTATCCCGGAGGCAACCGATTTTGATATCACCGGAAAACTGATAACGACACCCATGGAATTGTCGTTTCATGAACTTGAACAGAGTATGAAAAATAATCAGCCGCTTCTCAGGGTGTCTGAAAAGAATATAGAAATAGCGGAAGCCGGGTTACTGCTGGAACAAAGACAGGCCATACCGGATATCACCGTATCTGCCGGCTATAAAAGACTTTCGCAGGAAGACGCTGATACCATTCAATTCAGCCTGGGGA
Source organism: uncultured Candidatus Kuenenia sp. (assembly GCF_900696675.1). Classification (NCBI taxonomy): domain Bacteria; kingdom Pseudomonadati; phylum Planctomycetota; class Candidatus Brocadiia; order Candidatus Brocadiales; family Candidatus Brocadiaceae; genus Candidatus Kuenenia; species uncultured Candidatus Kuenenia sp. The sequence goes on from NZ_CAADGZ010000158.1 coordinate 2,406, forward strand.
TACCCGCCCCTTTTTTCAACCGTAACCAGGGAAACATACAAAAAGGCAAAGCCCTTTCGAGAAAGGCAAAAAACGAAAGCATGTCGGTTTATCAGCAAATGCTGTTCGAGTTAAAAAAGAATTTCAACCTGTACAATATTGAAAGGAGACGCCTAATTGAATTTAAAAACAAGATTCTGCCAGGCACAGAAAAGGCCCTCTCCTTAATTACAAATGGATATAAAGAGGGTGAGTTCGATTATATAGACCTGCTGGATACTCAGAGAATCTGGGCAGATACAAGGGTATCATATATCGAAGTAATAAAACAACTAAACCTGATAATAGCCGATATCGAAAGACTGGCAGTTATCAAAATAGGGAAATAATAATGAGCATATGACACTTTCTTATAAGGAGAACATGGTGAATTATTGTATTTATTTACGGATGCACAACCCTCGTAAAACCATTATTTTATGGGGTATTATTCTTTTCTTTATCAGTTTTTTACCGGTAACAGATACTTTTGCCCAGAGAGAAGATGAACATGCATGCGAAAAGTCGTGTGGGGAAAAAGACGAACATATCCGGGAACAGACAAACAAAGATGAAAATAATCATGATCATAGTACTTCAGCCGGGGAAAATTTTTTGAATAGTACAGATTCTGGGCATGAACTCTACGAAAAACTTTTGAAAAAAGAATGCGAACATGATGTATCAATTATCAAATGTGATGAATGCCGTTATGAAGTTGGCGTCGTCAAGGTTGACCCGTCTCTTTTGGATGAAATCGTTATCATTGGCAAAGGAATGCCCATGGATATTGGTATTACGCATGAGGCAACCGGAGAAGTGGGACCCAACCAGGATCGTTTTGTTATAGTTTCGCCAAGAATATCAGGGGTAGTGAAAGAAGTATTTGTTGATTGGGGAGATCAGGTAAAGGAAGGGCAGAAATTAGCGCTATTGGATAGTATAGAACTCGGCGAAGCAAGGGCGGATTACCTGAAGGCTGCGGCCATGCTGAAACTGGCGGAAAAGAATTATTCGAGAGAAAAGGAACTTTACGGAAAAAATATTACTTCGGGAAAACATTTCTTTGATGCGGAGAATGCCCACGAACAGTCACACATAGAATTAAATGCCCTGATGGAAAAATTGCTTCTCATGGGTCAGGAAGAAGGGAGCATTAGACAGATGCAGGAAAAACTGCTCCTGATGGATCAGGAAGAAGTGGATATAAAGCACACGGCAAAAGCGGAGAAACATGTATCTTCGTTATTTACGCTCACCGCCCCTTTTGATGGAACCGTTATTGACAAGAAGGTCGCGGTTGGCGAACTCAAAAATGCCTTTGATCCGATGCTTACCATCGCAGACCTCACACAACTGTGGGTATGGTTTGACGTCTATGAGAAGGATATTCCAAAGGTAAGAATGGGAAATAAGGCGATGGTATCGGTAGCTTCTTATCCGGAAGAACAGTTCGAAGGGAACGTGACTTATATCGGGAACACCATAGACGAAAAGACACGCACCGTAAAGGTCCGTATCGAGGTTGCTAATCATCACGAAAAATTGAAACCCGGTATGTTTGCAAGGGTGCTGCTTCAGGTAGATGATGCCAAAAGCGCTGTTGGATTACCGGAAGAAGCGGTACAGGTTGATGGGCAGGAGCGATTCGTCTTTGTGCCACTCAAAGACGGCTATTTCATTCGGCGCAACGTGATACTGGGAACGCGGTTGAACGGGTATGTAAAAGTCTTCAGTGGTTTAGAGGAAAACGACCCGGTGGTTGTCAAAGGAGGTTTCCTGCTTAAATCCGAAACGATGAAAGAAAAATTTGGCGAAGGATGTGGAGGACATTAAACGTATGTTGAACAAACTGATTGAAGGTACATTACAGCAGAAATTTCTGATTATTCTTACCGTATGCGCCATTATCGGACTCGGTATATTTTGCCTGAAAAAGCTGCCCATTGACGCAGTCCCCGATATATCACCCAACCAGGTACAAATCAATACCGAAGTGCCGGGGCTCGGACCGGTTGAAATGGAAAAACTCATATCGTTTCCCATCGAGTTCTCCATGAGCAGTTTGCCGGGGGTGAAAGAAATACGGTCACTTTCAAAAACCGGGCTTTCCCAGGTGCTTGTCTTTTTTGAAGACAACATCGATATTTATTTTGCCCGCCAACTGGTGCTGGAACGGTTGCAAACTGCAAAGGAACAACTCCCTCAACTCTTAAACGCCCAACCGGAAATGGGACCGGTCAGCACCGGCCTTGGCGAAATCTATCAATATGTAGTTACCGCTGAGAATAAGGACGCCATGGAACTGAGGACCATTCAGGACTGGATGATTACCCCACGACTGCTGCTTATCCCGGGCGTCAACGAGGTGAACAGCTTTGGCGGTTTTGTAAAACAATACCAGGTATTAATCGACCCGAATAAACTTATCACTTACAACGTTACCCTTCGCCAGGTATTTGATGCCCTGACCGCCAACAATGTCAATGCCGGCGGGCAATACATAGAACATGCCTCGGAGCAATATCTGGTACGGGGAATTGGCCTGATCAATACCATACAGGACATTGAGAATATTGTAGTTCATGCCACAAGGGAAGGTACCCCCGTTTATGTTAAAAATCTGGCGGAGGTAAAGCTGGGCTCAGAGGTCCGCTATGGCGCCGTTACCAGGGATGGCAAAGGGGAAGTAGTAACAGGCATTGCCATGATGCTAAAAGGGGAAAATAGCCGCACTGTTGTGGAGGCGATAAAACAGAAGGTAAAAGAGATCAGACAAAGCCTGCCGAAAGGTGTTGATATGATCCCGTTCTATGACCGGGCAAGCCTGGTCAACAATGTTATTCACACGGTATTTACCAACATTGGCACAGGTGTTCTCCTGGTAATTGGCGTGCTTATTCTTTTCCTGGGAAATTGGAGAGGGGCACTTTTGCTTGCGTTCTCTATTCCGCTCACGGCATTTTTAACCTTTACCGGTATGTATCATCTGGGCATTGCGGCTACCGTAATGAGTTTGGGCGCTCTTGATTTTGGCATGATCATTGACGGCCCTGTCGTTATGGTGGAAAACATTATCAGAAGACTTTCTCTCAGAAAGAAAACCGGCGATTCCGACCTGGTAATACGCTCTTCTGCACAAGAAGTAGCCCGTCCCATTCTCTTTGCTATCGCCATTATTATTATCGTATATTTACCCATTATGACCCTGCAGGGTATTGAAGGCATGATGTTCAGACCTATGGCCTTCACCATGGCCATTGCCCTCCTTAGTTCTCTCTTTGTTGCCCTATTTATTATGCCGCCCTTATGTTCCGTGGTTTTTAAAAAAGGCATAAAAGCCCATAAGATGAAGGTATCCTCCCTTCAATCGAAAGGAAACGATACGCATAGTCTGGTAACAGAAGTATCATCGGAAGAAACGGATAATCGTGTTATTCGATTTCTAAAAAGGTATTATGGCCCCTTATTACAAAAGACGATAGCCCATCCAGTGATAACAACCATTGCCGCTGCTTCATGCTTCTTTTTAAGCCTTATTCTTGTACCATTTTTAGGTTCCGAGTTTATACCGAAACTGGACGAAGGCGCTATTGCTATAAATGTCAATCGGCTCCCCAGTATCTCACTGATGGAATCGGTGGAGAGCTGTAAGTTGATAGAAAAGACCCTTTTGAAATACCTTGAGGTGAAAACCGTAGTATCCAAGACTGGAAGGCCGGAAATAGCAACCGACCCTATGGGTCAGCAAATCAGCGATGTATTTGTCATACTCAAACCAAAGAGTACATGGCGTAAAGGATGGACAAAGGAAGCGCTCATTGCAAAAATGAAAGAAGACCTGGAAAAGATTCCCGGCATGAGGTATAGCTTTTCTCAACCCATAGAACTCCGGGTCAGCGAAATGATTGCCGGCGTTCGCTCGGATATCGCTATCTGGTTGTATGGTGAAGACTACGAAATATTACTCCCAAAGGCAGGGGAGATCAATGCGGTTATTACGTCTGTCCCTGGCGCCAGCGAGGTAAGGACGGAACAGGTAACCGGTTTACCTGCGATAGAGATAGAAATTGACCGCAAGGCAATTGCCCGTTATGGCATCAACGTCTCAGACGTACAGGATATTATAGAAATAGCCATTGGTGGTAAAGCAGCCACTCAGGTACTTGAAGGCGTAATGAGATTTGATCTTTTAGTACGGTATACTGAGGAAACGAGGAATGATGTTGAGAAGATAAAAAATATCCTGGTGAGCGCTC
>NZ_CAADGZ010000159.1:0-6620 GCF_900696675.1 uncultured Candidatus Kuenenia sp.
TTGGAATATGATAGGCTTCATAAACTGTTTCCCTTTATTGAAGCCTTTTATACCACAAAGGAAAAACAGACGCCAGCTTTTTTTACCTTTTTTCGCTATTAATTTTTCAAAGAACTAAAGTGTTACATTTTTTGCCAGTACCGCATTTTAAGACTATTCGGTAAGTAAAAGCAGCCCATGGTTTTTAAATACTTGACAAAACATATTTACCTGCTTAGAATACCGTGTCTTTTCCTGCGGGAAAAGCGCCCCCTTTTTATAAAATATAAATGGTAAGTGAAATACGTATTTTTAATATTTTAGGACAAAAAATAAGGACAATACATGTCAGTTAGAATAGGAATAAATGGTTTTGGAAGGATAGGAAGGAATGTATTTCGTGTAATATCCAAACGGAATAATATCGATGTAGTTGCCATAAATGATCTTGCCGATTCAAAATCGCTGGCAATGTTGCTGAAATATGATTCTATACACAGCAGATTTGACGGAAGCATACAAATAAAAGAAAATGCCCTCATGGTAAATGACAAAGAGGTCAGATTGCTTATGGAGAAAGACCCTGCCAAACTGCCATGGAAATCGATTGGCGTAGACATTGTCATTGAATCTACGGGCATATTTACCTCAAGGTCGGACTGCTCAAAACACCTGGATGCGGGTGCAAAAAAGGTGCTTCTTTCAGCCCCGGCAAAGGATAAAATAGACGCAACAATCGTTGTCGGGGTAAATAATAAAGATCTCCGGCCGGAACACAAAATAGTGTCCAATGCTTCATGCACAACGAATTGTTTAGCGCCGCTCGCAAAAGTATTGCATGACAACTTTGGAATAGAAAAAGGGCTTATGACGACAATACATGCATATACGAATGATCAGCGAATACTGGATTTCATGCATAAGGATATCAGAAGGGCAAGGGCAGCGGCAATAAATATTATTCCGACAACGACTGGAGCGGCAAAGGCAATCGGCGAGGTGATTCCATCACTGAAAGGGAAGTTGGATGGCCTGGCCATGCGGGTTCCCGTGCCCGATGGTTCTGTTACCGATTTGGTGGTTATGCTTGCAAAAGAGGTCGATAGGGATGCAATCAATGCTGCCATGAAAACAGCCGCAGAAGGCGATTTAAAAGGTATCCTTGAATATTGCGGAGACCCCATTGTATCTTCAGATATCATCGGGAATCCACATTCCAGCATATTCGATTCCGCGTTAACGTATGTAATTGATAAACGCATGGCAAAAGTAATATCCTGGTACGATAATGAATGGGGGTTTTCAAACCGCATGGTTGACCTGATCGAATTAATGAGTCGTCTTTAAAAAAAACATCCGTTTTCTTGTGTAATGAAAAATGCCCATTCCCTGCAAAGTAACGAATATTTATTTAAACGAGTAATATTTAGCGCTTTCTCCAATAAGTTTCCTGCAAGCCAAAACGGTTTTTCTCCTGCGTTATTTCTAATAAACCTCATTTTAAAGCATAATAATATTTAAATGAAAAAACTATTTATAAAAGACCTGGCGGTTAGAAAAAAGAAGGTTATGGTACGTACGGATTACAATGTACCATTAGACGAAGATGGGAATATAACCGATGATACCAGGATTCGCGCAACATTGCCAACCATCAACTATTTGCTGGATGAGGAAGCAAAGGTAATTATTGCGTCTCATCTGGGAAGGCCCGTCGGCGCAAATCCGAAATACAGTTTAAAACCTGTAGTAAGGCGTCTGCAACGTTTTCTGACGGAAAAAGTCAAGATCACGCTTGCGGAGGACTGTATTGGCGAAGAGGTAAAAAAACAGGTAGAGGCAATGAATTACGGAGACGTGCTACTGTTGGAAAACTTAAGGTTTCATCCCGGCGAGCAAAAAAACGATGCCGGGTTTGCGAAAGAGCTTGCGGGTTTATGTGATTTATTCGTACAGGATGCATTCGGAAACTGCCACAGAAATCATGCTTCGATGGTCGGGATAGTCCGGTATGTGCCTGCGGCAGCCGGGTTTTTGATCAAGAAAGAGTTGGACTATTTTGAAAAATCCGTCAACGATCCTATACGTCCTGTTATTGCCATTTTGGGAGGCTCTAAGGTCTCTGACAAAATAAAGATCCTTGAAAATCTTGCCAAAAAGATGGATAAAATCATCATCGGCGGGGCAATGGCATTTACCTTTCTTAAAGCACAGGGAATACCGGTTGGGAAATCGCTGGTTGAAGACAGTATGATTGAGACGGCAAATAATCTAATGGATTATACAAAGAAAAATGGCACAAAATTATATTTACCGGTGGATTTCGTTGTGGCGGAAAAATTTGACAAAACGGCGGAAACAAAGGTAGTGCCATTTCAGGAAATACCAGAAAGATGGATTGCCCTTGACATAGGCCCTGCAACGATAAAACTTTTTTCCGCGGTATTGCAGGACGCAAAAACAATTTTATGGAACGGCCCTATGGGGGCGTTTGAAATTGATGCATTCAGCAGAGGAACATACGCCATGGTAGATATCGTAACAAGTTCTCACGCATCCACCGTAGTGGGCGGCGGTGATACCGACATGGCGTTTCACAAAGCAGGGAAAGCGCACGAGGTATCATTTATTTCAACCGGCGGAGGGGCTTTTTTGAAATTATTGGAAGGCGGAGATCTCCCCGGGATAGCATCGCTTACGGACAAAAAAATATAATATACGGACATCTTCCGTAACTTCTCTATTGATCTATGCTAAAACAAAGGAAATACGAAGAATGAGAAATAAGATTAAAATATCCGCTTCAATACTGGCGGCAAATCCCATGCGCTTTGAAGAAGAAATCAAACGCATTGAAGCGGCGGGAATCGATCTCATTCATATTGATGTTATGGACGGCCATTTTGTCCCCAATATTACCATAGGGCCTTTTATTGTTGCGGGGATAAGGCGGATAACAAATATACCATTAGATATACATTTAATGATCGAACATCCGGAACGTTATGTGGAAGCATTTGCCGGGGCGGCGGAAGGCAATGGAATAATTACATTTCATATTGAGACGGTAAAAAACCCCAAAGAGATTATTTCTCTGATCAAAAGTACGGGGATGAAAGTTGGTATATCGTTAAATCCGGGTACGCCCGTAGAAATGATAGAAAATTTTCTGGATCAGGTAGATATGGCGCTCGTCATGTCGGTAAATCCAGGTTTTGCTGGCCAGAAATTTATTCCAATTGCCTTGCCTAAGATTGCAAGGCTCCGCGATAAAGCGCCGGATAAAATGGATATTCAGGTAGATGGAGGAATTACACCAGACAATATTTCCCAGGTAGTAAAACAAGGGGCAAATGTAATCGTAGCCGCTTCTGCTATTTTTAAAACGAGTGACCCTGGCAATGCGATTAAATCCCTGAAACAAATTGCCGAACAAACCATGGAAAAAGATGCTGTTAATCTTGTTAACAGATAAATTCCTTTTTATTGTCCAAAGAAGTTGTTTCCTGGAAATATATAAAAATAGCTTGTTTTTTGGTTAAAAGGTTTTAAACTATCTCTTGTTTTGTTGACGGTTTTTGTAACTATTCAGCGTAAACGATACACGGCTCATTCCCAAACCTTGTACTGAACATAGTGAAGTATCTGTTTGGAAACGAGTTGCGCTCTGATCTCCGGTAGTTTAATAAATTACGCTGAATAGTTATTAGTTTTTCTGTATTTCACAATAGTATATATGGGATATTTTGCACGGGAAAACGTTGCATAAGTGGTCAAAAACAATGTTTGCCAATGATGGAGCGAATATCCCTTTTGTTAATTTAATGGGGGCATGGCAATTCAATGGTGTTCTTTAGAAAAAAGAAAGATATGCCAAACGGCTTATGGATAAGCTGCGACTGGTGCAAAAATTTGGTATATAGGAAAACCGTTGAAGAAAGCTTCCAGGTTTGTCCCGAGTGTGATTACCATTTTCGCATTTTTAGCAGGGACAGATTAAAATTGCTGCTTGATGAAGACAGTTTCGAAGAGTATTGGACTGATATGAAGCCCACCAATCCTTTGAATTTTTTTGACCGCATGTCATACCCAGAAAGGGTTACTGCCGACCAGCTTAAATCCGGACTGAAAGAGGCCGCTATAGTTGGAAAAGGAAAGGTGAATGGCGCTGACATCATGATAGGGATTACCGATCCCAGCTTCATAATGGGAAGTATGGGTTCTGTGGTTGGGGAGAAGATTGTCCGCATAACAGAAAAGGCTATGGATCAAAAATTCCCTTTGGTGATTATTTCTGGTTCAGGCGGAGGAGCTCGCATGCAGGAGGGTATTTTTTCTCTTATGCAAATGGCAAAAACGAGCGCCGCCATAGCAAGGTTTCAACGGGCGGGCGGGCTATACATATCGGTATTAACCGATCCTTCACTGGGTGGAGTAATGGCAAGTTTTGCTTCATTGGCAGATATTACTATTGCCGAACCAAAGGCGCTGATTGGTTTTGCAGGTCCCAGAGTAATTCAGGAAACAATAAAACGAACACTTCCTGGTAATTTTCAGCGGGCGGAATTTTTGCTTGAGCATGGTTTTCTTGATATGATTGTACATCGTAAAAACATGAAGCATGAAATTTCAAGGTTGATTCAATATTTGCATGTTAATTAATAAAAATCTTCCTCGGTAGCTCAATGGTAGAGTGGGTGGCTGTTAACCACTAGGTTGTAGGTTCGAATCCTACCCGAGGAGCCAAATTGTATGTTCGGCGTTTGTTGCCTCGGCGCAAAGCGCCTCGGCACGCGCCCTGCGGGCGCTAAGGTCTGATTTTGAAAGGATTTGCCACGCTCCGAGTGGCTCAAAAAACAATTCCCGTTCCAGCAAAATTCGGTTCGAGCCAATCTTTTTTAGAAAATCTTTTTTGTCAAAAAGATTTTCCTGCAAAGCGATAATTTCGGCTTGTTTACTGTCTAAAATGAATTTTTTAGCCGGTTCGAGCCAATGATTGCCGTTTTGCTCAAAATCCTTTAATTTTTCAGAAATCTCAATCTTTTGGTTGAGGATTTTTTGTTTTTTGGCGGTGTATTCATCTTTGGTAATTGTTCCGTCTAAGTGCGTATCTAAAAGCGTGTCCAGCTTATTCTCAAGTTCTTTGATTTGAGATTTTAGATTTTGAGCAAAAACGGCTCCGTCTTTGGTTTCTTGCTCTTTGTCCTTGTTTAGTTCGGTAATCATATTGTCAGCCCAAGACGGAGGCAAAGAAACTTTTTGAATTTGCTTGTTTATCTGCTCCGCCAAAACTTCCTCGCGGATATATCCCTGCGAACATTTACCTCGTTTTTTCGTGCAACGATAATAGTTGTGTCCTTTTTGCGTTTCGGAAGTTATGACGCAACCGCATTCCCCGCAAAACAAAAGTCCGCGAAAAGCAAATTCTTTAATCTTTCTTTTTTGCGGTCGGGAGCGGTCAGATAAAACCTTTTGGCATTTTTCAAAAAGTTTCTTTGTAATCATTGGCTCATGCTTTCCTTGCCATAATTCGCCGTTATATCTAAACATTCCATAATAAAAAGGATTTTTTAAAATACTTTGCACCATTGAAACGGAAAGCATTTTTTCATTTCTGGTCAACAAGCCGATGTCAAAAATTTTGTCTCTTAAATCTTTCAGAGAATAATCGCCTGATGAATATAGTTCAAAAATTTTCCGAACGAGGCGAAATCTTTCAGGGTCTTTTATAATTGTATGATTTTTTAAATCATTTAAATATCCAAGCGGAGCATAGCCGGGCATTTCGCCTCGCCTTAATTTTTGCCTTAAACCTCTTTTGGTATTCTCTGAAAGATTATCAACAAAATATTTTGACTGCCCAAAAGCGATATTGAGCATAAATTTTCCCTGTGGCGTGGCTTCAAACCAAAATGTAGGAAATTTTAGAAATTTTATCTTTTCAGAATCTATTAAAAAAATAATTTTTCCGCCGTCAACAGAATTGCGGGCGAGCCGATCAGGGTGCCAAGCCAAAATTCCGTCCGCTTCGCCTTTTTCTATCCTATCAAGCATATTGTTAAAAATCGGACGGCCCGGCTCTTTGGCGGTCTGTGATTCGCGGAAAGTATCAACAATGGTTATTTTTTCTTTTGCCGCCAATTCCCGCAATTCTGTTTCTTGTGCGTCCAAGCTTAAAACTTGTCTGTCGTCTTCATCTGTTGATTTTCTAATGTAGAGAAAGTATTTATTCATAAGTTTTGAAAATTATTTTTTTTATAATATCGCTTTTGGGCAATTCCGCTTCGCGGAATTATTATCGCTTTGCAACTCGCCCATAGGGCGAAAAAAAAGATTGGCTATCCCGCAGAGCGGGATTCTGTTGCTTTGCAACAGCGAACCGAATTTTGCTGGAACGGGAATTGTTTTTTGAGCCACTCGGAGCGTGGCAAATCCTTTCAAAATCAGACCTTAGCGCCCGCAGGGCGCGTGCCGAGGCGCTTTGCGCCGAGGCAACAAACGCCGAACATACAATTTGGCTCCGTATTCTGAACGAAATCCGAACTTTTTTCAAAGAAAATCCTGAACAAGAATGAGGTGCGTTTCCGCTTGCCTCCGCGGAGTTTATCCCGCGCTCCGTTGCGGGGCTACGGCAAACCAAA
>NZ_CAADGZ010000160.1:0-6604 GCF_900696675.1 uncultured Candidatus Kuenenia sp.
AGTCATTTTCGTAAACAGCAGTAAGAGCGATTCCGTACTTGGAGGGGTATTCAAAACGTGAAAATGTAGATATTTTTGCGACCGGAGATATTTTGTCCTTGACAAAAGCCTTCTAATGAGTGAACCCGCGCCGGGTAGGCACTGCCTACAGGAAAATGTAACTTCTCGATAAGTTGAGGTTCTTATAATAATTTCTACAATCCACTGTCTGCAATTTGCCGACTGTAGATTGCCGATTTTCTTTGCCGGATGAAACATTTATAAAAAGAACACTTATTTTTTGGACATTTAACCATGAGACGAAATTCTTTTAAAGTACACTTCTTTCTACCAGTCTTTTTAATAGCAGCTCTTACTTATTTTACCGGTTGCTCCTCCACACACTGCAAAAGGCACATCGACACCATCAAGACAGACCTCGATTCACTTCACAAAGATGTAGATACAGTATTGGGGCTGGATAAACCATCTTCATTAGTGGAAGAATAAAATCCCTTCCTCCCAGGTTTACAGAATAGAGCGAAAAGAGATAATACGAAAAATGGATCTTGATTTGATAATAGAAAAAGGTTTATTGATAGACGGTACCGGAATGCCTGGTAAAAAAATGGACGTTGGTATAAAGGGAAATAAGATTGAAGTAATAGAAGATCGTATTTCCTGCAATACCTGCACACGAATTGATGCAGAGGGGATGATCGTTGCTCCGGGATTCATAGACATTCACTCTCATAGCGATTTTCTGTGGTTTGCGTGCCGGGAAAGTGAAAGCAAAATACTGGACGGCGTCACTACGGAGGTTTGTGGCAATTGTGGGTTGTCTGCTTTTCCGTTGCGGGGAAAATTATTGGAACGGCGCAGGCAAGGATTGTCAAAATACGGCATCGTTCCCTCATGGCGTTCTGCCCAAGGGTTTTTTGATGTTGCGGAAGGGATAAATAGTTCCGTCAACAGGGCTTTTCTTGTGGGCCATGGGAATATCAGAGCGTGTGCTTTAGGATATGATGGCAGGGCTGCCACTAAGGATGAATTATCGGTAATGTGCAAGTACCTGGAAGAAGCTATGAAAGCCGGCGCTTTTGGCATGTCCAGCGGCCTGGTCTATCCGCCGGGCTGTTATGCGGAATTTGATGAACTGGTAACAACGTGCAATAGAGTGAAAGAATATGGCGGACTCTATGCCACCCATATACGAAATGAAGGCGATGACCTGGAAAATGCCATTGCTGAAGCGATAAAGGTGGCGGAAGAGACCGGCGTTAATGTGCAGATATCGCATATTAAGACAATGGGACAGGAAAATTGGCACAAATTGGAGAAGGTAAAGGCATTGATAGCGTATGCAATAAACGAAGGGGTGAATGTTACCTGTGATCGCTATCCCTATACAGCAGCAGCGACGGACCTCGATGTCATTTTGCCTGCCTGGGTATACGATGGAGGCACAGAAGATCAAATACAAAGATTAAGAGACCGTGCGGTAAGAAAGCGCATTGCTGGAGAGATGTCAAAAACTGATGAGTCTCCATTTTGGTCAGATATAGTGATTTCATCTGTTTCTACTCAGAAAAACAGGTGGATGGTGGGGAAATCTATTGCAGAAATTGCTGCGATACAGAAGAAGCCTCCGCTGGAGGAGGTGTTAGATCTTCTGATAGAAGAGGATACCAGGGTGGATATTTTTTTGTTTAATATGTCTGAAAAAAATCTGGAAAGCATATTGAGTTGGGATTTTGTATGCGTGGGTTCCGATAGTTCCACCCGCTCCGGCGAGGGTGTACTTGCTGATGGCAACCCTCATCCGCGAAGTTATGGGACGTTTTCCAGGGTATTGGGGACATTTTACAGAGAAAAAAAGCTTTTTTCGATAGAAGAGGCGATCTGGAAAATGACGGGTATCCCGGCTCAAAAGGTGGGATTAGACCGGCGGGGTTTCATAAAAGAAGGATATTTTGCCGACATAACAATCTTTAATCCGGAAACAATTACTGACAAGAGTACCTTTGCAAACCCTCATCAATATTCGGTTGGAGTTGAATATGTAATTGTAAATGGAAACGTTACCGTGCAGAAGGGTAAACACTCCGGCATTAAAAACGGTAAAATTTTGCGGAAAACATCGTGACAATCCCCATTATTTTCTTTCTTTCCCGAACGGGTCACTCTTCATTGAAAGCGAGATCCGCTTTCTTCCAATATCCACCTCGATTACTGTCACCATTACTTTTTGATGAACGCTGACAACGTCTGCAGGGTTTTTAACATATTTATCCGCCATATTGCTGATGTGCACCAGCCCGTCCTGATGAACCCCTATATCTACAAATGCCCCAAAATTGGTAATATTTGTGACAATCCCCGGTAATGTCATCCCTGTTTCCAGATCTTCTACTGCATTAATGTCATCCTGAAAAGAAAAAGCCTCGAACTTTTCCCTTGGGTCACGTCCTGGTTTATCCAACTCACTGAGAATATCATTGAGCGTTGGCAGACCTGTTTCTTCAGTCACGTATTTCTTCAGGTCGATTTTGTTGCGAAGCGCAGGGTTTTTCATGAGATCTTCTACGCCGCAATTCAAATTTTCCGCCATTTTTTCAACAATATAATAACTTTCCGGATGCACTGCGCTGGCGTCCAGAAGATTTTCGCCGTTCCTTATCCTCAGGAACCCTGCCGCCTGTTCAAACGCCTTATCACCCAGCCTCGGCACTTCAACCAGTTCCCCTCTGCTACGGAAGGGTCCGTGTTCGTTTCTGTATTCAACAATCTTTTTTGCCAGTTGCTGTCCGAGTCCGGAAACATATGAAAGCAATTCACTGCTTGCTGTATTCAGTTCCACACCCACAGAATTCACGCAGCTCATCACCACATCATCGAGTGACTGCCGAAGAGCCGTTTGGTCAACATCGTGCTGATACTGTCCCACACCAATGGATTTGGGATCTATTTTTACCAATTCTGACAAGGGGTCAGACAGCCTTCTGCCAATGGATACCGCACCGCGAACGGTTATATCATAATCAGGGAATTCCTCCCTGGCAATATCGCTGGCAGAATATATGGACGCCCCGCTTTCATTTACCATCACGGTAATAATACTGCCGGGCAAATCTATGCCTTTTACAAAACGTTCCGTTTCTCTACCCGCCGTGCCGTTTCCTATCGCGATTGCTTCAATCGCAAATTTTTTGCAAAGGTTTTGCAGCGCTGAAGCCGATTCAGCAATCTTCTTTTGCGGCTCATGCGGAAAGATTGTTTCATTATGGAGCAGCTTGCCCTGTCTATCCAGACATACCACCTTGCATCCGGTGCGGAAACCGGGGTCTATGGCGAGGATGTTTTTCTGTCCCAGCGGGGATGCCAGTAATAATTGTCTGAGATTTTTTGCAAACACCTGTATCGCCTCTTCGTCTGCTTCCTTCTTGGCGTTCAGCCGTATCTCGGTTTCCATGCTGAGGCTCAGCAACCTTTTGTACGCATCCGTTAGGGCTAGTTCCACCTGTGCCGAGATCTTGTTTTCCGAAACAAGGTATTTGCGTTTTAAAAGATCGATTGCCATCTCTTGCGGAGGTGCTATGCTCAGCAAGAGAAACTGCTCTTTTTCTCCTCTGCGCATGGCAAGCATCCTGTGTGAAGGAACGGAAGCGACAGGTTCCTTCCACTCAAAATAATCCTTATATTTTTGCGCATCCTCTTCTTTTCCCTTTATCACTTCTGAGGTAAGAATACCTTCCTTAAGGAACAGTTCCCTCATTACCTTACGGGTATCCGCATCCTCATTGACCCATTCGGCAATGATGTCTCTGGCTCCCTGCAATGCTTCTTCTTCTGTCGTTACCCCCTTCTCCGCATCAATATAACGGGCAGCTTCGGCATGCACATCAAAATCTTTCTGTTCAAAAATCAGTTTCGCGAATGGTTCCAGCCCTTTTTCCCTTGCGGCAGTCGCCCTCGTTTTCCTCTTTGGCTTGTAAGGCAGATAAATATCCTCAAGCGCCGTTAGGGTTTCTGCTTCTTTCACCGCCTTTTCTAATTCAGGGGTAAGTTTTTCCTGCTTTGTCAGTGAATTCAAAATAGTCTCTCTTCGTTTATCCAGTTCACGCAATTGGGTTATCCTGTCTCTTATTGCCAATATCGCCACCTCATCCAGGCTACCGGTCATTTCTTTCCGGTACCTCGCAATAAAGGGCACCGTATTCCCCTCATCCAAAAGGGCTATTACTGCGCTTACCTGCTTTGCAGAAAGAGAAAGTTCCTGCGCCGTTTTGTTGGTGTTTGTATCCAAATCCATTGTTTCTTCCTTTTTGCTTTATGAAATAGTTAAGTGGTCAAATAGTCGAATAGTCAAATGGTGAAGTGGTTAAGTGGTTAAGTGGTTGAAACGATTTAACGAATCATCCCCCTTGCCAGGTTTAGGGGTGTTTTACACACTCCCGGCTGGTTCGGGCTTGTAACCCAATGTCATTAAGTTAAGCAACCTGCCTGAAGAGCCTAAAAAACAATGTAGCCCCTTTAGGGGCGGTCTGTTTGTAGCGCAATAAAATTCAACAGGTAAATAGCTCCGTCAGGAGCGGCCTGTATATGATTGACAGGAAGACAGGCCGCTCCTGACGGAGCTAATATCTGTTATGGTATCCTATCTACTACAAACAGGTTGCTCCTACGGAGCTTATCGGTAATACGTTTTTTTTAAACCAAAGTGTTACAATAATTCTTAACTTAATGACATTGGTTTGTAACCTGAACCCATAAGTTTATGCGGATAATGGGGCCATGTACTGCGGTAAAATTCTAATGCCCAAACCACAAAATCCCTGTTTTGAATCTGGAATTTATTTGTCAGTTGTTCTGCCAATAGAAGACAGATCTTGAAAGTATAAAACGTTTGGTTCATGTTGCAAACCAATATAATTAAGTTAAGGATATTTGATTAAAAACAACCCCCTTTATCCCCCTTTTTTAAGGGGGACTTTTCTGGCAGGTTGCTTAACTTAATGACATTGGGTTGCAAACCTTAACCCGCAAATAGTAATAGCTCCGCCTGTTTGAAATGTACGTAGAAAATGACCTGCCAAAATTGTTTACCTACTTACATAACATCAGTTGATATGGTATAAATATATTTCTCTAGGTGGCGGGAGTTTCCCCCTGTCTCCTTTGATACGATTACTGCCATGCGGAAATTCCTGTATGAAAAAATAAATGCCGTTGGGTTTTCGTCTTTTAAAACTCAGTCTGATTTAAAGCAATGCGACGAACATCGTCGCACTACAAAAAATATATGATGCGAAGCTCTCTAAATTTAAATTTCTTAATGAATGATTATACTGGGTCTTATCCCTATCGGGTTGGGTAAAAATGAGCCATTTTTGTATTGAATTAGATATTAGGGAGCATGCAGGTCAAGATTTTGAGCCGGAGATATTCTTCATCTCGTAGGCCATAAGCCCGACGTTGAATTACCCTGATTTTGTTATTCAGACCTTCGACAAATCCGAGCGAAACCTTATTCTCTGGTTTGCAGAAGGCGGCAATGCCATCCCAGTGGCGTTCGACCAGTTCTGCAAACTTCTCATATGGTTTAAGCCGTTGCCACTTTATCGAGGTCTTCCAGTTATCAAAAAACTTTCTGGCCCAGGCCTCTGACGTATAGCTCCATAACTGCCCGAATGTCTCTTTGATGATATAGGCAGTGTTCAGCCGCCTGTTGGCAGTCAGAAGTATCTTTAATGCTTTTCTCCCGTCAGTCGTGAGATTCTCACGATGGGAGAGCTGCGTGTATTTCTGGCCTTTAATAAACTTACGGTCTTTGCCAGTCAGTCTGGCATATTAGCTCTTTCTCACTTTGTCTAATTCCTCGTGCAGATGCTTCATGACATGAGATTTATCGTAGAGTGTGGCAGCTTGCGGTGCATGATGGCGGATGGAGTTTTCAAAAGCCTTCCACATGTCCATAACTGCAAGCCGTATTTCCCTGATTTTTTGAAGCCCCAGTTCTTCACAGAATAGATTCATGCTATCTTCTGAACGGTCTTTGCCGCCAAACCAAATCACCCGCTTCCTCTCAAGGTCGCTTACTATGATACGGTAACGGTGACCTTTACGAATAGAAATTTCATCAATACCGATTACCTTTGGACCAGGATTGTTCAGGGTGCATTCCCGATTTTTTGTAAATATTCGCACATGCCTGTTGGTTGACAGGTATTGTATCGCAAACATCTTGTTTGATTAACCCTGACAGGGTTTGGAACCCTGTCAGGGTTGTTTCTGTCATTTTCAAGCGGTAAAAGGGGAGCATTCCCGCAGAACGTAGGAATGAGAAGAAAAATTTATGGCTATTCATGTTATAAACCGCCCAGATTTCCTCCGCAGACAATTCCACCCCCTTAATCCCCCGCCAGCGGGGGACAGGCTTGCCACCATAAGCGCTAACTTGTTTTATTGACAAATTTTATTCATCATGGTATTTTTATATTAATTATCCCGCTAATCACTCTATAGGAGGATAAAGCCATGATGAGAGAAGATTGGGATCTTCTAAGAACTTTCTTCCCAAACGATTGGAAAAGTTTAGCCGTTGATACAAATGCTTTAAAAGGCT
>NZ_CAADGZ010000161.1:0-6432 GCF_900696675.1 uncultured Candidatus Kuenenia sp.
TGGAAACAAAGTTTCCAGTGCAATTGCATTCCCAATTTTTTGTAAGTGTTCATGGAGTTGGGGCAAAACAACCCTGACAGGGTTTGAAACCCTGTCAGGGTTAACACTACTGTACGTTTTATTAAAACATGGCGGAAGTCACAAAAAATCGGGAATGCACCCGTTTGGGAACGAGTTGCGCTCTGATCTCCGGTAGTTTAATAAATTACGCTGAATAGTTACAAAAAATTACTGATAATGTACTATTGAGCCAATCGATTATGTCGCAGGAGTTTAATCCGCATTTCCCGCCACATTTACTGACTTAAAATAAAATGGCGGTACTTTTGTAGACCCATGCCATTCTGCCCTATCACCAATAGCAACGATATTGTTAAATAAATCAAATACGTTACCTGCAATCATGCAATCCTTTACCCTGCCAATAATTTCTCCGTTTTCGATAAGGTATCCGAGATCTATGTTCACGGAAAATTCACCTGCCAGCACATTGCTTTGTCCTCCGCCAAGCACCTGGTCAACCAGAATGCCGCATTTAATATCTTTCACCATTGAGTCAAACGGCATATCACCCGTTTCAACGATGATGTTGGAGTATCCAGGAGACGGTTGGGAAGAAAACCCGCGGTTGCCATTTCCGGTTGATTGCGTTTTCATAATGCCTGCGGTCTGCAGATCGAAAATATAGTTTATCAGCACACCCTTTTCAAATAATGGCGTGCGACGCGCAGGCACCCCTTCGGAGTCCACAGGATAGCTCATATCAGCAAAATCGATAGTTGCGTCATCATAAATACTTACTCTCGCGTCTATTATCTTCTCTCCCAGCCTGTTGGTGAGGGGCGAAGCGCCTTTTTGCAATAATTTCCCATTACATCCTGCTTCAAATGTGGAAAGAAAGATGTCCATGGCTTTTGCCGTAACAACAACAGGGTAGTCACCTGTTTTTAATTTCACTTCCTTCTTTGCTAGTTTTAAATCGTTGAGCGCTTTATCAACGTGTTTATTGAGATCTGTTGCAAGTCTCTTTGAACTCTCCCCTTCGCCGATTGAAAGCAGGCTTTGTCCCTTAATATGTAAGATTTCTATGCCAATGCCCAACGAGGTGGATTCAATGGTAATGTCCAGGCCTTTTGAATTGAGAAGACGCTGTTTTCCGTGTCCTTTCCCTATTCCTGCACTGCACTCATAGCTTGAATCTACTGCCAAAGCCCTTTCAATAGCCTCTTTGCCTATGCGCACACATTTTTCAATGGGAAAGTCAATAACATCCCTGTCAAAAACTGTCACCTGCGGATAATTATTTTGCGGGGGAAAATCAAACATGGCAATTTGTCCGAATTCAGCGCTCTCCAACGCATTTGCTACAAGTTTTTCAGGCTTTCTGAAATCGGTGGTGCAGGAAAACCCAATCCTTCCATCCTTTATTACCCGAAGGCCTACACCCCGGACGGATTTAGTATTAATGTATTTTAGTTTATTATTTTCGAAGCTTACCGAACGTGTTTCCCCTTCTTCATAAATAACTTCAACGTGTGCAGTATGCTTTAGCGCCTGTTCCAGAATCTTCTCTTCAATTTTGTCCATTTGAATAAAACCCCCCCGTTATTTTAAATTAATTGTTTGTGCATCTTACCGTATTGCATACAAATTTTTACCTGAAAATGAAAGAAGCAATCCTGACACGGTTTCGAATTTCGAAGGGAGCATTCCTGATTTTTTGTAACAGTTTAGATTTTTGGAAAAACAAAAATGCTCGTTCCCAAGCTTCGGCTTGGGAACGAGCGGTTTTTTTCATAGGACTAAAGTATTACAATTCTTTGTAAAAAAACAAAATGTGTGAAGATATACAAAAAATCGTGAATGCACCCGTTTCGAACCCCGTCAGGTTTAATATACTCAGTTTGCAAAGACTATGTTGATTCATATGAAAATACTTTGTTTGCATACTACATAATTAAGGTCAGTTCAGTCAAGTGCATAGGTAATTAAAATTATTCACATGAGCAATAATTTGAGAATTGAATATTGAGAATTGAATATTGAACATTTGACCCTGTCAGCGGAACTTGTAAAAGAGTATTCTGTTTTTTTCAAAAAAATAAAATGTTTCAAAAAATCATCATGTTATTTTGTTTCGGATTTCACCGTTAAATACTTTATCAAAAAATAAAAAAACTACTGATTTATAAAATGCTATGTCCTCGTTATCAGGCTTGATACAGGCAACCGGCAATCTGAAATACCTCGAAAGGGCTGTTTTAACAGCGTTTTTTATGGTTGACAAAAATTTACATGCTGGTTAGCATAAAAATACCGATCGACGAAACGTACCTATTTATCGTATTAAAAATCTCCAGAGGAGGAATATCTATAAATTATGAAAATGAATACGAATACAAGTACAAAAAAGAACCACCAGGATTTCGGCAAAAATCCTCAATCTATCCGGCGAACCGATAATTACAAGGCTGAATACGTTCACAGTTTTGTGGAGAAATGGGATGAGTTGATCGACTGGGATGCCCGTGCCTCCAGTGAAGGAGAATTTTTTATCGAAGAACTCCGCCGCCGCGGCGCCCGTAAAATCCTCGACGTTGCGACCGGTACCGGCTTTCATTCTATCCGGCTCCTCAAGGCCGGTTTTGAAGTGGTCAGTGCTGATGGAAGCCCTGAAATGCTTGCCAAAGCCTTTGCTACCGGGCGTGAACACGGCTTTATTCTCCGCACGGTGCAGGCGGACTGGCGCTGGCTTAATCGGGATGTTCACGGCAAATTTGACGCCGTGATTTGCCTGGGAAATTCCTTTACCCATCTATTCAATGAACATGACCGGCGCAAAGCCCTCGCGGAATTTTACGCCGTCCTTCGCCATGATGGCATTCTTGTTCTCGATCAGCGGAATTATGACATTATTCTTGACGAAGGCTTCAAATCCAAACACACTTACTATTACTGCGGAGAAAACGTCAGAGCTGAACCCGAATATGTTGATGAAGGCCTGGCACGGTTTCGCTATGAATTCACCGACGGTTCCAATTTTCACCTGAATATGTTTCCCCTCCGAAAAGATTATACACGCAGACTCATGTTCGAAGTTGGTTTCCAGACAATTCGCACCGTCGGTGATTTCGAGGAAACTTACCATCAGGCAGATCCCGATTTCTTTATTCATCTCGCTGAGAAACGTTACGAAAATGAACCAGAGAAAATTGCCTTATGACTTATTCCCGGCCCGAAACAACCACCAGGGATTATTATAACGATCAAAGCGCAGACCGTTTTTATTACTCCGTGTGGGGAGGTGAAGACATCCATATAGGGATCTATCGGTATCCTTCCGAGTCTATATTCGCGGCCAGCAGGCGCACAGTCGAAACCATGTGTGCCTTCCTTCCGCGGCTGAACGCCTCTACCCGGGTACTCGATATCGGTGCAGGTTACGGCGGCTCCGCACGGTATCTTGCCATGCAGTTCCAATGTGAGGTCACTTGCCTCAACCTCAGCGATGTCCAGAATCAAAAAAACCGCCAACAAACCGAAGAAGCCGGATTGGATTCACTCATCGAAGTTGTTGACGGCAGTTTTGAAAATATCCCGTTTTCCCCGAATAGCTTTGAGGTTGTCTGGTCACAGGATGCCATCCTTCACAGCGACGACCGCAAAAAAGTGCTGGAGGAAGTTCATCGTGTCCTCAAACCAGGCGGGGTCTTCATCTTTACAGACCCCATGCAAAGTGACGAATGCCCTAAGGAAGCTCTCGCCCCAGTGCTGGCGCGAATTCACCTCGAATCGCTTGGCTCGCCCGGTGTTTATCGCAAAATAGCCGCTCAACTTGGTTGGATTGAGCTAAAATTCGAAGATTTGTCTTCCCAACTCCCCATTCATTATAGACGTGTTTTAGAGGAAATTACCGGACGGGAAACAGAAATCGTCCGGCAGTGCACACCGGAATACATTGAGAGAATGAAAACAGGATTGGGTCACTGGATTAAGAACGGCGAGAAAGGGTATCTCAAATGGGGCATTTTCCTTTTTCAAAAACCGGATGTTTTCCATGATAGTTTTGTAGGCTCCAGACCGGTTCAATGATAGGGGGGGCGCATTTTCGCCATCTCATGAAGCATCATACGCCGGTTTTTTATGTTTCTGTCGTTCTAACTGCACTGCTGGTATTCTGGGGTTATTTTGCCCATGAGCACCTGGCCGATACTGCCCAAAGTACTCTCACCCTTACCATCAGCAATTTTGGCTGGTTTTATCTCTTATCCACCGCGGGGTTTGTCGGCTTTTGCCTCTATCTCATCTTCAGCCCTTATGCCTATATTAAACTCGGCAAACAGGATGATCCGCCTGAATATTCCTTTTCATCCTGGCTTGCGATGCTCTTCTCCGCCGGCATGGGTATCGGCCTCGTTTTCTTCGGCGTGGCTGAACCGATGAATCATTTCGCACACCCGCCTCACGGGCTGGCGGAACCACATTCGCCAGAAGCCGCCCGGATGGCGCTGCGCTATTCCTTCTTTCATTGGTGCCTCCATCCCTGGGCTATTTATGCGGTCATTGGCCTCTCCATGGCTTACGCCCAATTCCGGAGAGGAGAATCCGGATTGATCAGTACGGTCTTTCGCCCTCTTATCGGACGGAAAGTGGACGGTCCCATCGGCCAACTTATTGATATACTCGCCGTCCTTGCTACCGTTTGTGGAGTGGCTACTTCTCTTGGTCTAGGTACCCTACAAATAAACGGTGGTTTGCATCATATTTTTGGCGTTCCCAACACGGTTCCTATCCAAATGCTGATCATAGTTATTGTTACGGTTTTATATCTCATCTCGGCCAGCACAGGACTCAACAAAGGCATTCTCTATCTCAGCAACATTAATCTGCTTATCGCCGGACTCCTCCTCGCATTCGTCCTGGTTTGCGGTCCCACCGTTTTCATCCTGGATTCTTTTACCACCGTTCTCGGTAGCTATTTACACGAGTTCGTGAAGATGTCGTTCCGTCTCACACCCTTCAGACAGGGTGATGAATGGGTTGGGTCATGGACACTGTTTTACTGGTCCTGGTGGATTGCATGGGCGCCCTTCGTCGGTACCTTTATCGCCCGCATCTCCAAAGGCCGGACTGTTCGCGAATTTGTGATAGGCGTTCTCTTCGTTCCGTCCGTTATCGGCGCCCTCTGGTTTGCCGCATTTGGAGGATCAGCCCTCTATTTTGATCTTTTTCAGGATGGCAGTATTGCCGATGCCGTACAATCCGACATGACCTCTGCACTTTTCATTACCCTGGAGCAATTTCCCCTGGGCATCGTACTCGGCACCCTCGCTGCCCTCCTTATCGTTACCTTCTTTGTTACTTCTGCCGACTCTGCCACATTCGTACTGGGCATGCTTACTACCAACGGCAGTGCAAACCCTCCCACTTCGACCAAGGTGATTTGGGGTATTCTCCTGTCCTCCATCGCAGCGGTACTGCTTTTCAGCGGTGGCCTGGCCGGATTACAAACAGCCTCCATCGTCACTGCCCTTCCCTTCGCAGTTATTATGGTTTTCATGTGCCTTGCCTTGTTTACCGCTCTTAGGAAGGACTGCCAAGTCACTCATCCGCGCACCCCTGAGTCTGAACCAAAAAACATTCTATGTCCGGTAGATTACTCCATATATTCAGAAAAGGCATTAAATTATGCAATAGAGATTGCCGGCAAATATGGATCAAAACTCTATTTGATACACGTACTTGATGCGCGTGTCCATGGTGTCAATGAGCCGGTGCTTTACCGCTTCAATATCGGGG
Source organism: uncultured Candidatus Kuenenia sp. (assembly GCF_900696675.1). Classification (NCBI taxonomy): domain Bacteria; kingdom Pseudomonadati; phylum Planctomycetota; class Candidatus Brocadiia; order Candidatus Brocadiales; family Candidatus Brocadiaceae; genus Candidatus Kuenenia; species uncultured Candidatus Kuenenia sp. The sequence goes on from NZ_CAADGZ010000161.1 coordinate 5,800, forward strand.
ATGAAAGTGCTATCAAAGAATTAAAGGAGAGACTGCTCAGATGCGTACAAGAAGACATCCGGAGCAAGATGCCCGTTGAGAGTATCATCGTACAGGGGGTTCCATTTGTTGAAATAGTTAAGGCGGCAAGGGAGTATGCTATCGACCTGATTGTAATGGGCACGCACGGCAGAACGGGTATATCCCATGCAATTATGGGCAGTGTTGCAGAAACGGTTGTACGCAAGGCGCACTGTCCAGTATTTGCCGTTAGACAGGCGGAATATGATTCCGGTTGAATAAATCCAGATACAAGACAGTCGGCAATCGGCAATCCAATGTCATTAAGTTAAGGATATTTGATTAAAAGCAACCCCCTTTATCCCCTTTTTTAAAGGGGGACTTTTTGCTGCCGGCTGCTTAATTTAATGACATTGGTTTGCAATCTACAGTCGGTATATTGCCGATTGTAGATTGTAGATTGCAGACTGTAGAAGGTAGAAATTATGTAACACTTTAGTTCTATGAAAAAAAACGCTCGTTCCCAAGCTCCGGCTTGGGAACGGGATTGTTTGAGAAGCTCCAGCTTCGAATGAAAAAGAGAATGGGCACATGTCAGCTTATACTTTTCAGTATATTATCAAGATATTTGGC
>NZ_CAADGZ010000162.1:0-6390 GCF_900696675.1 uncultured Candidatus Kuenenia sp.
GCTAAGGTACCGGCTGTAGTCAAGGCCGCAATTGAGAAGGAAACTGCCGGAGGCACCGTCAAGAGCATAGTGAAAAGAGAGTACGATGGCAAAGTGTGCTATGCAGTCAATTGTGTTAAGGGCGGCGTGGAGAAGACAGTCAAATTCACAGCAGATGGTGCGGTTGTGGAATGCAAGGAAGAAAAGGTTGATATTGCTAAGGTACCGGCTGTAGTCAAGGCTGCTATTGAGAAGGAAATTGCCGGCGGCACCGTCAAGGGCATAGTGAAAAAAGAGTTCGATGGCAAAGTGTGTTATGCAGTCAGGTATGTAAAGGACGGAATGGAAAAAACAGCCGAATTCACAGAAGAAGGAAAAAGAAAATAACTGTGACCGATTGCAAGCGTTTTCTCAATATCAATAGGTCAGCTAAATCCTGCAATCAATTAATAACTGATTGCAGGATAAGGTTGAAAACAGATATATCGGGAAAGACTTTTTTGCAGACAGGGGAATCGGATGCGATTTTTCTATCCTAGCATGGTAACGTTAAAATTCAAAGCATTTACGAGTAATTTATAAGATTGTGAATTTGTTGTAAGCCCGGCAACTTTACCGGGAATGTTCCTGGGAGTTCGGGATAATCTTCCTAACAAGAGGAGAAGAAAGAAATGTTAAAGAAATATGGAGTAGGTCTGGCATTTATTGGTGCACTGATGTTTGGTGTTGGTACTGTAAATACAGTGTTGGTTGGTTCTGCTATGGCTACAAGTCATGAAGAGGGACGTGAATGCGAAAAGTGCGGACACTTGCCAACGAAACCAGAGAATGATTGCAAATGTGTATGTCACACAAAGAGTGATGTTGAAAGTAAATGCGAAAAATGCGGACATTTGCCAACAAAATCAGAAAATGATTGCAAATGTGTATGTCACGCAAAGAAGGGTTATTAATATCACAAGCAAAGACATACATCGTCCTTCGGCTATGCAATGGTTAGCCGTGAGGCTTGTCTGCTATCGTGGCGTTAGTAGTATCGGATAATATCCGTTTGGTACTTTAATTTGAAAGGAGATAAGTATATGTTTAGGAAAATTGGTATTACGGCGGCGTTTGTAAGTGCGTTAATGTTTAGCGCTGGTGTTACTAGTACCTTTGCAAAAAATCCTGATTGCCCGGACAGTTGTAAGTGCCCGGACAATGTAAAATGTGCAAAAGATTGCACAAAGGATAAAACAGATCATTGTACGTGCAAGCATTAATATAGTTTAGATTTATTTTTGTCATAAATATTTTTCTTACGAATATTTTGGTAAGCCAGGTAATCATACTGAGGATGTTCTCAGTGGTTCGGGTTAAACTCTTTAACAAGAGGAGGAGAGGAGGGGAAGAAAATATTAAATAAATGTGCAGACGAGGGAACAAAGATCAATATTACTCAGGTACCGGCTGTGGTCAAGGCAGCAATTGAGAAGGAAACTGCTGGCTGCACACCATCGGGGGAATAGTGAAACAAGAGGCCGATGGCAAAGCGTGTTATGCAGTCGGGTGTGTAAAGGATGGTGTGGCAAAAACACTCAAATTCACAGAAACCGGCACAATTGTTATCGGTAACGAGAAAAAAGGCAAGAGCGGCTCAGTCGCCAGTTGTTGTTAAAGCTACAATGAACCGGAAAATGGCAAAGAACCAATAACTACCATCCATTGCCGGCAATTCTGCCGGCAATGGAACAATCCACAACAAACAAAAAAAAGGATAAAAGTTATGTCCTCTAAACAATACGAAGGTTGTATCGAAGCCTGTAATGAATGCGTAACCGCATGCGAACATTGCGCGGCGTCTTGTTTGCGCGAACAAGACATCAAAACGATGGTGCGGTGTATCGAACTTGACCGCGATTGCGCCGATATTTGTAGCCTGGCCGCTCAATTCATGTCACGCGGCTCATCGTTTGCTGCGAAACTCTGTGCGCTCTGCGCCGAGATTTGTCAGGCGTGCGGTGATGAATGCGCCAAATACAAAACGGAGCATTGTCAGCAATGCGCTAAAGCCTGTCACAAGTGCGCTGAAGAATGCCGGAAAATGGCGGCGATTCCGTCAGCGTGATTCTCAATATCAATCATATCAACGAAATCCTGCAGTCAGTTAATAACTGATTGCAGGATTAAGTTTTAAAACAGATATATCGTGCAATACTTTTTTATAGATACGGGAAAGAGTTGTTATGTGGGTTAATCGGGTGTGAAGTGCTTAGATGCTTTTTAATGGTATGCTGCACCAGAAAGGCTGTAAAGATATAAAAAAAATTGTAACACTTTAGTTCTATGAAAAAAAAACGCTCGTTCCCAAGCTCCGGCTTGGGAACGGGATTGTTTGAGAAGCTCCAGCTTCGAATGAAAAAGAGAATGGGCACATGTCAGCTTATACTTTTCAGTATATTATCAAGATATTTGGCGTCCTATTTTTAGCCGAATAATGCTTGCTGAGTGGAAGCGAGAGCTTCCAATACCATTGCGTTCCCAAGCCGGAGCTTGGGAACGAGCGTTTTTGTTTTTTCAAAAAACTAAAGTGTTACAAAAAATTGAATTTATGGCGGTAATATTTGTCCCATTGTTTTTTATGACGGCTTGTAGCAAGGAGACGCCTGAAAAAGTAGAAACCCATGTATCGACAGAGGATGTCAAATTTGGGAACGTAATGAAGCTGGAAACCACATTCGCGGGTTTGTGTATTATCTTCTCGGGACAACGGGGATATGTGTTGTGTCATTAACAGGCTTTTGCTGCACAAGGAAAGGATTTCGCATCACGCTACTGGAAGCCGATGATGAAAAACGAAAATGGACGTGGAATACTATTGCTGAAAATATAAATAAATATATAACCTCCCGCAATTGATTTTTAAAAAACGAGAACCATTCATTTAGAATGTCCAGCGGGTAAAAAACAGTATGGACATGTTTTCAATACCCCCTTTTGCAGGTATTGACAGTAAAAAAAAACTGTCTATATTGGATATAGAGAAAAAGCATCTGCTTTACAGTATGAATTGAAAAACTAAGTAATTTGCCAAACTGCCGGAGTGTAGAGACAACCCCGGCGGGTTCAGGTTTGCAACCTGAACCCACGAATGTAGTTTCCATTACCATTACGTACCCAATCAGATACTTCACTATGTTCAGTACAAGGTTTGAGAACGAGTTGTGCTTCGGTAGTTTAATAGATTACGCTGAATAGTTACAAAAATTAAGACTAAAAATTTAAATACTTAACCAAAAAAAGAAAGGAAAATTACTATGCTTTTGGTTATTGCGGCTATTCTGAATTCCCCCACATCAAGGGCAAGGAAAAAATATTGCCGATCCTTCAATGGGCGGGCAAGGTGGGTGGGGGGCTGAACCATTATGAAAATCGAAGGAGGATTTTTCTATGAACAAAGTAGTCTCGCTCGCAATTCTTGCCGTATTTTTACAAAGCAGATGAGGCTTATGGAGAAGGTGTTGCAAAGGGATTAGGGCTTCCATAAGAGAATAACACGTTCTCCCCTTGAAGCGGAAATAGAAAGGAGAGGTAAAATGATCCATAAAAGCATGAAGAAAAACACAGGGTTTGGCTTCCTCGCACTCTTTGGGTGCTATCTAGTCTGTTTGTTCTTGCCCACCCTTGCCAATGCACGGGTTGGTATAACGACTACCGATAAAAAATATATTATTCTGCAAGCAGAATCTAACCTTCAAAAGTTTCAGGACGAAACGATAGATAGTCTGTTACCGGATTATATCGGTAGTTCTTTGCAGCAGTATCGGGAGTTGCTAAAGCGAGTTACCAAAATTGATGAAGCAGATAAATCAAATGAAGCAGAAATAAAAAAACTGGCTGTTGAGTGTGAAAAGATTTTTAACGACCTCAATAATGCTATAAAGAAAAGGGAAACTACTGCGGAGGAGACGGGAAGAATAGGAAGTCTTGACGATTGTTTATTTAATTGTGGTAGCACCAACTTAAGACGTATAAACCAAACAGAGAAAGATGACTGGTTTGGCAGGTTTAATTGTAATTTAGATGCATCAAGTTGTGTGTTTGGATGCTACGTAGATGTAGCAAATGATGAGAGAATAAAAGGAGGTATTCCGAAAGACTGATCACTTGAGAATAAACGACTTACCGGCAAAAATGATATTAGAGCATATGTTAGCGTGGAAGAAAGGCGCGTTTTTATGATTGTATACTTTTAGAACCGGTACTGGTCCTGGTTATGGGCGTATTAATCTTGTTTATTGTCAGTGAAATTTCGTAACACTTTAGTCCTTTGAAAAAAGTAAAAAACGCGTAACACTTTATTTTTTTGAAAAATTCCAATAATAGCACTGCTTGCCGTAAGCGTAGGGGCGGGGTATATAAACGGTTGCTGCTCATTCCTCCCTTGGAACATCGAAACCCACTAAATTCATGTAGAGCGACGAGGTTCGTCGCACCAAAAAAAGTTGTGCAATAAGGAATAGGATCTATTCAAATTGTGCGACGAACCTCGTCGCACTACAAATGACAATTTCCAGTTTCAAAAGACTAAAGTGTTACGGAATTTTGGGTTTGCTACAGAGATGGTTTTTATGACTTTGCGCTGGATGGGGGGCAAGGAAATGCATTCCGCCAGTCATTTTAGCGAAGTTCTTTTCATAATAAAGGAGGAGACAAATATGTTGAAGTTGAAGATGTTCTATAGATGTTTATTTCTAAGTTTTTCATTGGCGCTTTTTTCATTGGCGCAGACCGCTACAGCACAAACACTGGGTGACGCGGAAAGCTTTGCTGTCCTGGGAGGCTCGACTGTCACCTTCGGCGGCACCATGTCTACCGTCACTGGCGATGTTGGCGTTTCACCGGGTACGGTTATCACAGGCCATCCGGTAAATGTGACCATCGTTCCACCCTATACGTTACACGTTAATGATGGAGCCGCGGTTGCCGCTCAAACAGCAGTCACCGCTCTGTACATAGAGTTGGATACCACGGGTGGCGCTACGGTCATAGGTCCGCAGTTGAGTGGAGAAACGGTAGGCCCAGGTATTTATGCCTTTAGTGCCGAAGCCGATCTGGCGGCGAATGGACTCTTCACGCTCGACGGCGCAGGAATCTACATTTTCCAGGTAGGTAGCGCACTCACTGCCAACGTTGGTTCGGACGTCAGCCTGATCAATGACGCCTCCGCTTGCGACGTGTTCTGGCAGGTCACAAGCGATGCGACGCTCAACGGAGACACCTTTGTTGGAACGGTTGTCGCAAAGGATTCCGTCACGGTGGGTGTCGGCGCAGTTCTGGACGGGAGGGCGTTGACCACATCCTTAGGAGCAGTGACAATGGCCGGCAACAACACGATTAATATTCTTTGAGAAGGGATCCCCACACCATCGCCAGCTCCGACAGGTGAAGGAACACCGGCGCCAATTCCAACTCCGGGTCCTACGGGTGAAGGAACACCGACTCCAACGCCTGTGGCATCGTTAAGCCCCATACCATCACCAACGGAGTCACCCACAGCAGTTAGCCAGATAAGTTTCAAGGCTAAGGTTAATGGCGATGGCAGTGTGATACTGAAATGGGAAACAGCGTCTGAGATAGATAATGCAGGATTTAATGTCTACAGGTCAAAGAGGAAAGGTGGCAGATATAGGAAGATAAACAGAGAACTCATTCCGGCGCAGGGAAGTGGTTCATTTGGCGCAAGCTATAGTTATGAGGATACGCTTCAGAAAAAAGGTAACTTCTACTATAAACTTGAAGACGTGGATACCTTTGGTGAGAGTACCATGCATGGACCAGTAAAGGTGAAATTCTGAATCGGTGAGGGTGCGGCGGGGAGTAGCAGATGAATTTTAGATTTTGTAATTTGGATTCAATAACACAGAAAGGGGATAAAAAATGGAAGAGAAAAAATTACCAGTTTACGAATTGCCAAAGGTTGTTTCTTATACTGATGATGAATTGCTTGAAAAATTAGGGACTGCGCATACAGGCTATGTGAAGGGTGATAATATCTTGTAGTGGTTAATTAAAATTGTTTTGCAGAGGCTGGTTAACCATTGTTAACCAGCCTCTGGCTCGATGATAAGACTACAAAAAATAGCTCAGGTACATGTGCCGCAATGTGGTATGGCTATAAAACCATTTTCATCGTTCATCGTTTTTGGGTGTTGCTAATGCAACATGATGACTGTTTTTAGATTATGGTATTCGGATTACAACTTCAGGATGAGAAATTATGGATAAAGCAAATTTGATCAAGCGTTTTTTTGCAGTACTTTTTTTGGTTGGGTGGATTGCCGGCAGTCCAGGCTGTGCAGGTACCTCAACGCGTGAAAGCGTAGGGGAATATGTCGATAGTTCTGTTCTTACGTCCAAGGTTAAGGCGGC
>NZ_CAADGZ010000163.1:0-6381 GCF_900696675.1 uncultured Candidatus Kuenenia sp.
CCTCGCTTCCCTTATTCTACGCCCTAAGTTTAACATCTACTCACTATACTTTCAACCCTTCATGCAGATACTTTCAACCTCCTTTACCACGTATTTCAAGGCTTACAGCGTTTTCGTTCAGACACTAATTAGAGACGTACAACAACTAATGCTTCAATCAAATATCCTTCTCTTTAAATTTAAACATAAGGACTGGCGGTATGTTGGATAAATAGTGGCGAAATGGACGCCATGTTTGTCTCCATAGTAAATGTATCGAGGGGCTTATCTGTGCCGATGCCCCTTGCCCCGGAGCAGAGGACCTCTTGTATTTACTGGCTTAGCGATTTATCTACCCATTGAGTTGCGAAAGTCGGGCTAACGCAAATATCGCAAATATGCAAACCAAAAAAAAAGCCGCACAACGATATTGCTCTGTCATTGTGCGGTCTATTCGTTGACGGACAAAAACAAAAATCGTCCATCGAGTTTCTGCCCCGAAATCGGCTTAAAAGTGTCTTAGTGCTATATGAAAATCCTATTAAGTCAGGTTTTATTTTAAAACCTTCTAATGTGTGACCTCGTTATCTTCCTTTCTATTCCGTTAGTTCTTCCCCACTATTTCCTTTCTTGTTTCTGAACCTCCTCCTGTTGCCCTTTTTTATTAGAAAGGTTTCTTAGCCACCTATTCGAGTAGCCCAGCTCATCATAACTAGTATCATATTGTTTTGTTTCAGACGAGATATCAGACAACTGTGATTGAAGTGCGGTAATCTTAGTTTGTAAATCATGCTCTATCTCGAGAAGGGTATTTACCTTTATTTCAAGATCATCGATGCGTTTTTGGATTTTCGGGTAAATAGTATCAAGGAAATTACCTCTTGTCTCAATTTTATTATTGAGGGTATCCAGTGCTGTTTGAAGTTTTGAATAATCGCTGTCCGTATTAGTGGCTTTTTGTGAAAGTTCTTCAATTTGTCCTTCAATATTTTGGCAGGAAGATTGTAAATTTGAAAGTATTTGCCCATGGTCTTGAATCTTCTTATTAACGAGTGCAGCATGTTCTTCTTGTTCCTTTTGGATTTCGTTAATTTTTTTGGAAAACCCTGTACATCCCGTTAATAAAAAAGACAGACTTATTACAAAGGCGATAAAAGAAATGTATTTTTTCATTTTGAGTGATTACCTTTTATTGAAAATAAGTAAATCGATTAATGCCTTTTCTCATTGTCTTAAGTATTTTGGTGCAACGACAACACTATGATACAAAATACCCTCCCATGTGTAAACCTATATTTACATTTTCTTGACAAATATGTAAACGAAAGTATACTGAATATTGCTTGCTGCAATTGCCAATAACTACAAAAACCACGCAGGAACAATCATAAAACCTGTAACACCTTAGCCTTTTGAAACGGGAAAAAGTCCTTTGTAGTGTGACGAGGTCCGTCGCACTATTTGAATTTAGTGGGCTTAGGTGTTTCAAGTGAGGAACGAACAACATCCGTTTACAGCAAATGCTCCGCCTCTATACCATCCTTTTTACCTTTTTAATACGGCAAGTCGCGCTGTTATTGGAATTCTTCAAAAAACGAAAGTGTTACTAAAACCGTAACCGTTCACAGTATTTAAGTTACTGTTAAATTGGTACTTAATAAATTATGAATTTATTACAGAAAAAAATTTGAATTGCTAAAGCGCTTATTTTCAGCGCATTAAATATTTGCTGGCTAATTCATGAATTTCATAAAAAATACATAACTTGCTTAGAATATTATATTTAACGCCATTTTATCCCCTGTGCGCGGTTACCTAAAATCTTAAGACCATTCTTACACACTTAAGAAAGGTGTTCATTGCAAAGGTTTGCATAGTGCTGCCGAAAAAAAGGAATGAGAAGGGTCAGCTTTAAACTGAATAGGGGTTAACGATGATTAACTTTCAGATGCATACTATAAAATTGAAACGGGCATCCGTAATACTATTAATTTTTTTGTTTTACTTTTATGGAATTTGGTTACCCCAGGTAAAAGCAGAAAAAGTTTCAATAACAAAGGATTCGGAGCAAGTTCCCGCCAATAATAAAAAAGAGACTTTAGAGACACAATCCGCCCCTATCGAGCAATGCGAAATACAGTCACCTGCCTTAGATGAAAAACCCTTTCAGGCTATTGTTGTAGAGAAAACTCCTCCTTCTGGTACCGTTACTGCAGAGGGGGAAACCCTTAAGGAGAACACCTCCATTCGTGAGGATGGTCAGGAAATTGCAACTGAAGAGGAAATTTATGATGTCACATCCCCGATAATACTTTCTAATCCTTCCCCCGATGGAGAAGTATCCTCAATTGAGGAAGAAAAGGGGGATCAAACATCGGTTGTAGATAACGAACAGCAGGAAAATACCCCTGATGAGGGAAAAGCATCTTCTCATGAAGAAGAGAAATCACCTATTAGCCATCAGGTAAATACCGACGAGGGCGAGTTTCAGGATATAAAAGAGATGGGTGTCTCTTCTTATTTGCCAGAACCCTCTCCTGCGACTGCTCGTGAGGAGGGACCTTTTCCTGAATTTGATGTCGCGAATAATGAAAGTTCAGAAGAGACATCTCCTACCAATGAAGATAAAGAAGATATTGTTATCGATAAAGATATGCTTTCGGATGTTAAAGAAGAGGAAACCCTTTCTATCGCGCCTACGTCAACACCTTCTACTCCTTCTCCCGGAGAAGAGATGGTATTGGTTAAAGAAGAAAAGGGTACACAATCATCTGTTGTTCCTGATGAGGAAAGTATTTCTCTCTTACAGGAAGAAAAATTACCTATCGAGTACCAATTAGTTCGCAATGAGGAAATATCTCTGCAAAAACCAGTTGGAGATATAGCAGAAAGTGAAGGTTCCGGGCATGTGTGGGAGATATGGCATAAAGATCCAACCCATGCGGTAATCCTTGCCATCGCCATAATACTTATCGCCGCCAAGATAGCAGAATGGCTGGCAAGGAGGTTACGGCTTCCCGGTGTAGTAGGAAAACTGATAATAGGAATGATACTGGGTAACGTCATCACCTTTACCGGATGGGATTTTTTCGATTTTCTCAGGACTATGCCATTCGTAAAGATGATATCATACTTTGGAACGTTGATACTTCTTTTTACCGCTGGTCTCAATACAGACCTCAGGGCATTATTACGGGTAGGAACATCTTCTCTCCTGGTATGTCTGGGCGGTATAATAGCCCCTGCAGGGCTGGGACTTATGGTTGGGCATTTTCTCCTTCCGGATATCTCAAGCGGCACGAAACTTCTTTTGGCAATCGTTCTTTGTAATTCGAGTACCGGATTATTACTTGCGGTTTTGAGCGAATTAAAGGCAATAAATACCCTGGAAGGAAGGGTAATAGCCGGTGCTACTATTCTTACCGATATTATTGTAATTTTAACCTTCGGTGTAGTAAGTGGATTTGTTGTAAAAGGAGGAGGTTCTCTCGTAGGTATGTCCCTCAGCTTTGGCATAGCAATCACTTCTCTGATAATCAGTTTGATTGTTATCGTAAAATATGGTGATAAGTTTGGGAATTTTCTCACGAAAAGGCTTACGGAGGGTTTAAATATACCCATAGTGGTAATTTTATCCCTTTTGTTAGCCTTTATGTTTGGGTCTGTAGGACTCCACACGGTAATAGGCGCATTTGTTGCAGGTTTATTCCTGCGGAATGTGAAGTTATGGAACTCTGATGATGGGGAACATCGTAATGTTGAATCGTTTATAAGACCATTTTATATGCTCCTCGTACCGATACTTTTTGTTCGGGTGGGGGCACAGGTAGAACTGGGGAGTTTTTTCAATCTAAATGCCCTCCTCCTCGGCCTTGCCATAACAGGCGCTGCCGTTATCGGAAAGATGTTTTGCAGTGTTTGCCCGATTGAGAAAGGTATAAACCGTCTGGCCATAGGCATAGGGATGGCGACAAAGATGGAGGGGACATTAATTCTGGCAGGACTTGGCAGGGATATGGGAACGTTAAGTGATACGGTATTTTCCTCTGTTATTATGGCAATTGTATTTACTTCCATCATATGCCCCTCTCTTTTAAGAAACATCTTGCTAAAGAAAGGCTGTTCTCCTGAGATTCTTCCTGTTACTAAAAGAAAAAAGGAATTAGAAGGGGCAGTGTTAAACTGAATACTCCGAGGTAAAAATGATTCACTATCAGAAAATTCTTTGTCCCATAGATTATTCAGATTGTTCCATGAATGCGCTTGCATATGCGGAGAAATTGGCAATAAAGGACTCTGCCGTGCTTTATCTTATGCATGTCCATGAAGAACATACCTCTGATTATGGCGGGCTTAAATTTGACGCTGAGTTAAACCGTACTGCGGAAACGGATGCAGAGATAGAACAGAAATTGAGGAGCAGTATTCCTGAAGAAATAAGGCATCGTATAAATGTTGAAATACTGATGAGAGCGGGTGTTCCTTTCGAAGAGATTTTAAAAGCAGCCCGCGATGTGGGGGTAGATCTTATAGTTATGGGTACTCACGGCCGTACGGGCATTTCTCATATGTTTATTGGCAGCGTGACAGAGAATGTGATAAGAAATGCCCCTTGCCCCGTCTTGTGCATAAGAGGGTAAGGCAGTCAGCAATCTACAGTCGGCTAATTGCAAGTTGCAGATTGAGGATTGAGGATTAGATTATTTTGAGTATGCGTTTAGATTCAACCGGATAACCTCGAAACATCGCGGCAAGCTTTTTTAACGGCTTCTTCAAAAGGCAACACAAATAGAACCGACGACATTTGATAAAATAGTTAAACAAAAAGAATTGATAAATGTTAGCGGAACTTTTACGATTAAAGGGAAAGACTACAAAGAAGGTTGTAGGGCTTATGTCCGGAACCTCCGTTGACGGAATAGATACCTGCCTCGCTGAGATTTCAGGAAATGGGGTAAGCACCAGAGTAAACGTCCTTGCCTTTGCCACGTATCCTTATCCCGACAACATTCGCAATGCTGTCCTGGAAGCGAGCAACCCTTCTTCCGGTACGGTTGAAAAAATCTGCCGGTTAAACTTCACCCTTGGAAAACTCTTTGCGGAAGCAGTAAAGAACATTGCAAATGCATCCGGTATTTCTCTCCTTGATATTGATCTTGTCGGGTCTCACGGACAAACTATTTATCATATACCTTGTTTGTCTTCAGATTCCCCTCCACATGACAACATGCTGCCTGGCATTGCTCCTGCCGGCTCAACCCTTCAAATCGGAGAACCTTCCGTAATAGCCCATGAAACAGGCATTACCACCGTGGCGGATTTTCGCCCCAGAGACATAGCAGCAGGAGGCCAGGGGGCGCCTCTTGTGTCATATGCGGACTTTATTCTTTTCAGGGATAAAGAAAAGGGACGCTCATTGCAAAATATCGGGGGAATCGCGAACGTTACGTTTCTGCCGAAAGATTGCAATATCAACGAGGTAATCGCCTTTGACACCGGACCCGGCAATATGATCATTGACAGAATAACAGAACGCATTACAAACAACGCTGCGCACTTTGACAAAGATGGAAGACTGGCTGCGCAGGGGCAGATAAACAGGGAACTCCTGTTGAATCTGCAAAGACATTCTTTCCTGTCAAAGCCGCCTCCAAAAACTACCGGACGCGAGGAATTTGGCGTCTGCTACGCAGATAAGATTTACAACGATGCCGTGAAGGCAGGCATAAACAACATGGATATCCTTGCAACCGTTACATGGTTTACTGCATACTCGATTGCGGAAAGCTATAAACAATGGATATTAAACAGGCATAGTATCTCGGAGGTAATCCTTTCCGGAGGGGGTTGCCACAACAAAACGCTATTAAAATGTATTAAGCAAAACCTTGACCCTTCCATAAGGGTATATCCAATAGACATGTTTGGCATTACCTCTGATTCCAAAGAAGCCCTCGCCTTTGCCATCCTTGCAAACGAAACGATATCGGGAAACACCAACAATGTTCCTAATGCAACGGGGGCAAGGGAACAGGTGGTTCTGGGGAAAATTCTCCCCGGGAGACACAGATAACCGGTTCAGGCATCCACGATTTATCCGAAACATTTTAACGGGACCGCGGACGTTGGCCTGCTTGTCCATGTTTTGCAGATAATCATCCTTCATGATAGCAAATATGCGCCAAAAACTTTAAAACCGCTATGAATACTCAACGTTATAATCACTAATCAAGGTGCGACCCCATTCCCCTCCTACATTTTACCATCTTATTTATCCCCCTTTCCGGAAAGATTTCAACAAAATCCTTATTTTAAGCGGGTTTCCACAAATTCAAAATAATATGTAGTCGCAGAATAAATGGCCTATTTATTAATACAAATCCTTTATAACCCTATAAATAC
>NZ_CAADGZ010000164.1:0-6380 GCF_900696675.1 uncultured Candidatus Kuenenia sp.
TTTCTTGACCTTCCCATCCTCACGGTACGATTCCCGCAGAAGGGTAGATCGATAGATTTTTTTACCGGATTTTGACTTGTTCTCTACAATATGCATGTCCACCATTGTACAGATAACAACCATTATCCGTCAAGTATATTGTCGTATAATAACAATATATTAGTGACTACATATTTATTAAAAATACAGCCTTAACAAACTATGTATTAAGCACTTATGCGTTTTGGCAGGGGTGAACATCCGTTACAAACAGACCGCCCCTAACAGGGCTACATGGTATTTTTTCTATCCCGGGAATTTTTCAAAAAACTAAAGTGTTACAATTTAATGGGAAGTATGCTGAAATAACTGTTCTTTTAATTCTGATGCATTCTTCAGGAGTTCCTCTTTGTGTTCTTCCACAGGTCTTTCTTCCACCGGTTCCAGTTTATAAAGGAAATAATGTGCATCTTCAATTTTTATAGGGAGAATGAGTTCTGCGAAAAAATCCAGAGGTACATATTGATAATAGGGTGTTTTGATTTTTTCATAGACAGTGAGCCGTTTTGCCAGCAACCTGCCGTCTATGTCTGTTTTTTCCAGGGAAAATTTTCTGGTTCCGTAATAGGTGAATTTTGTGGTCACCGGAGTTTGCCCGATAGGTTCGTCGTCCAGATAAACCGTTGCTCCGGGAGGTTCTGAATCAATGGTGATCGTACGAAGTACACAGCCGCACAAAATTGAGCTGGCGGCTATGCAGGGCGCAATTGATTGAAAGATTATTTTGAAAAATTTCATATATTTTAAGTGGTTGTTAAGATGCCGGTGAAAGATCGACTATCTCCGCATGGAATGTTTTAAGATTTAATAAAGCTACGGTACTTTTGCCGCTGACCCAGCCACAGCATTCTCCAGGGTTTATGTATAATGGTTTCCCTCTGGAAATTTCCGGCGTATGCGTATGGGCGCTTATAATGATGTCAATATTTTCAATATTCACACTGCCGGTTAACATTTCAGGCATATGTGACACAAGGATTGTTTTTCCGTCTATGGTAATAGTATATGGCGGAATGTGGATATCGTTGCAGACGCCAAGCAAGCCCTTTTGTTCGCCATCATTATTGCCAAACACCCCAATAAACCGGGCTTTCACATGCATCAATTCTTTCAGGGAAAATGGGGCGACAAAATCGCCTGCATGAATGATATATTCTAAATCCTGTGTATTAAAAAAACGAACAGCTTTTTTGATTGCTGGAATATTATCATGCGTATCTGCAATAATTCCGATTTTCATACAGATAAGGAGGGAATGTTCATTCTGAAGAAACGCAGCATAATGGTGTTTTTCTTAATGCCAGGGTTTCTGAGGAATGTTTTTCTTTTTAGAAAAATGCCGTAACCAAAAAGGCTTTAACTGCAAAGTACACAAAGAAAATCTTACAAATAAAAAAGGGTTTTGCCTGGCAATACTACCTGTTGCGCCAAAGAACAGGGCAATCGCCTGCTAACAAGCCACACGTAAGGTAATACAGGAATTAACAGGGCATATAGTATATGGCGGAGAGGCCGGGATTCGAACCCGGGGTAGGGCTTTAGACCCTACAACGGTTTAGCAAACCGTCGCTTTCAGCCGCTCAGCCACCTCTCCGGTAATAGTTTTATGTATTGGAATTATTTAATAAAATAATAAACCGCTGGTTTCTTACTTGTTATCAGGAATAACGCCAGCGGTTGATATAAAAACTTCCATCAGTAAAGTTAAAACTGAAAAATGGCGGAGGGAGTAGGATTCGAACCCACGGAAGGCTTACACCTCCTGCAGTTTTCAAGACTGCCGCCATAGTCCACTCGGCCATCCCTCCGTTTTAAAAACAGTCTTCTGTTTTGCAGACTTCTTCCAATACCTTGCTTGCAACAAAGATAGGTGTATTTTTCTGCATAGCCAGCGCTACTGCATCGCTAGGCCTTGAATCAATTTCAATGATATTTCCGTCTTGTCGCAATACAATTTTTGCATAAAAAGTATTATTTCTCAGATCGCTGATGACCACCCGCTCTACGTCTGCATTAAGACTTTCTATAATTCTTGTAATTAAATCATGCGTCAAAGGGCGTGGGGTACTGATTCCCTTTACTGCGCGGTCAATTGCCCATGCTTCATTAAGGCCAATTATGATGGGAAAGCTTCTTTTCCCTTCCAGTTCTTTTAACACAATGACCTGATGATCACTTGTTTCAGTGATTACAATTTTTGAAAGTGATACGGGAATCATTGGCCACATCCTCAAGATAAACTTCTGTTTAACCGTAAATTACTGCAATACGGCAAACCGCAATAGGCATTTCAAAAATTGTAGCACATCGACCCCTTTTGTCAAATAATTTTTAATTACAAGGAGTTTCAGGTAATAAAAGTGGGCAGGTAGGGTAAAATAAGCTGCAATCGGTAGTCGGCAAACTGCAGGCTGAGGATTGAGGATTGTATTTGGGCGTTAAATGAAACGTTATTGACAGCCTTCCGACTGGCTGATATACTGGCAAACCTTTATTGTATTACCCGGTAAAAGTTTTTTTATTTGTAAGTTTTTCTTTATATTCTTTGTGGTTAAACCTTTTTTAGTTGCGGCTTTGCTGCGATATGAATAATGGATATTAAAAGCGAGAAATTGTATGATTGAACATATTGTCCTTGGGATAATCCAGGGTTTAACGGAATTCCTGCCGGTAAGCAGCTCCGGTCATCTGGTTATCTTAAAAGATTATTTGCAGGTGAAAGAAACCAACGGCGTCCTTTTGGAGGTGGTGCTGCACCTGGGCACATTGCTTTCTATCTTTGCTGTTTTCTGGAAGGATATTCTGGAAATCTTTCGCGGGACAATTATTTCCACGCTAAAACTATGTTCCGGATGTCGTCCAAAGGAAATTTGGGCGGAGGACCAATACACACGGTTATTTATGTTAATTCTTATTGGAACTATACCTACCGGGATCATTGCGCTGTTATTTGAAGATATGTTTGAGTCATTATTTAATGAACCACTTCTTGCTGCGGTTGCAATTCTTATCACAGGCCTCATTCTGTGGTTGACAAAATTCATTGGAGTAAAAAACCCTGGCGGAAAGCCGTTAAATGTGTTACGCGCTTTGGTTATAGGCGCTGTACAAGGGATTGCAATTATTCCGGGCATTTCCCGTTCCGGCCTGACAATCTCGGCGGCTTCCTACATGGGAGTTAGCCGTGAATCAGCGGTTCGGTACTCATTTCTTCTCAGTATACCTGCGATTGTTGGCGCGGTGATTCTTCAGGCACGAAAGATAGATGTTATGCATGATAAAAACCTTATCCCTCTGGCTGCCGGCGCCGGCGCGGCCTTTATCGTAGGATATCTTGCCTTGCAATTCCTTATAAAAATTGTACAAAGAGGCAGATTGTATATGTTTGCATATTATTGCTGGGGTTTTGGGTTTGCAGCGACAATCTCTTTTTTCCTGAAATCTTTTTATCAATGAAGAGTTTGTATTTTTCCCGTTCGAAACGTCTTGCAAATAGTTTTGTATTTATCTTGCCCTTACTTATTCTCTATGAAGCGGGGATTGCATTTTACGGCTCAGCATTAAAAAACACCGCAGATACCATCACAAAAACACCATTAACACTATTCGGCAAAAGCGGGTCGCTGGTATTCAATCTACTGGTAATAGTGTTTCTTCTGGTAGCGGTATTTTATATTGAAAAAGAACATAATCTTAATGTATTTCTGTACTTCCCGATGTTCATTGAAAGTGTTGTTTATGCCCTGTTTATTGGTTATGTGGCTGGTTTTGTAGTATATAAGGTGTTATTTCCGTATTTGCTTGCTATGCCCTTTCATTGGGAGACAGGAGGAGGAATACTCCTTTCAGTAGGCGCCGGCGTTTATGAAGAAATAGTTTTCAGACTGTTGCTTGTTTCTGCTTTCTATTTATTCATAACAAAAGTACTAAAGGCAAGCAAACCGCTTAGCGCCGTAGTGAGTATTATTTTCAGCGCGCTGATATTTACGATTATGCATTATATCGGAGGTTTGAGCGGCGCGTTTACCTATACAAGTTTCATGTTTAGAATGCTATCCGGTATAATATTGGCATGTATTTTTATGTTTAGAGGGCTTGGTATTGCCGTTTATACTCACGCAATATATAATGTACTTGCGGTGTTAAAATTGTTTCAGGGATAAGGAATTGTGTGTGGAAAATATTGTCGTTGGAATTACTGGCGCAAGTGGTGTTGTGTATGCACAACGGCTTTTGCAGGTGTTAAGTAAAAATGATATTTCACTCCATATATCAATTTCCGACGCCGCATTTAAGGTGATACACCATGAATTGGGCATTGATTTGCCTTGTGAAAAACCAAATTATGATGCGTTATTAGGGCGCTCCGCGAATAATATAACGTATTACAATAACTCGAATATCAGCGCAACGATTGCCGGCAGTCAATTTCCTGTAAAAGCAATGGTTATTGTTCCGTGCAGTATGAATACACTATGTTCTATAGCATGTGGGATTGCGAGCAACCTCATTCAGCGTGTTGCAAACGTAACGATAAAAGAAAGAAGAAAGCTGATAATGGTACCCCGTGAAACGCCTTTATCGTCGATTCATTTGGAGTCGATGCTGAAACTGTCTTCAGCAGGAACGTGTATTTTGCCGGCAATGCCGGGTTTCTATCACAATCCGGGGACAATAGCCGATCAGGTGGATTTTGTAGTTGCCAAAATATTGGATATGCTGGAGATAAAACATTCGCTCATACCAATATGGCAAGGCGAAAATGATGATACGAAATGAAACAGGTAATTTTGGTAGTTTTTTTTGATATCTGATGTATGAATATTAGTAAATTTCAGAAGCTTATTGAAGAAATGTATCTGGAGAAAGATTCGAAGCGGGGCTTGGCAAAGACCTTTATGTGGTTTACCGAAGAGGTTGGAGAGCTTTCGCGCGCTTTGAGAGACAATAATAAAGAAGAACTGGAAAAGGAGTTTGCCGATGTGCTTGCATGGCTTTTTTCCCTGGCAAGCATATCAGGAGTTAAAATGGAAGAGGCAATTGCTAAATATACTACCGGTTGCCCTGTGTGTGGAAAAATTCCCTGTATGTGTGAAGAAATAAGGTAGGGTTAAATGTCAGAAATAAATAATACCGTTTTGCCAAATGGAATAACCGGACCGTTTGTCTATATTAAAAATAAAAGGGGCGCCGGTTTTTGGGTAGCCACCGGCCTTGCGACATTCTTCTTTTTATGTACTCTTTTTTCGTTTCTGCTGTTGATTGGGTCGCTTATGATGGGCAAATCGATTATTGCAGGCGGTGCTATGGACAAAAAATATGTCACAGAAGAGATAGTTGAAGGAAGTGGTGAGAATAAGATTGCTGTTATTTCTGTGAAGGGGATTTTGACAAATGAGACTACTGGAAATCTTTTTATAGAAAAACCGAGTATTGTTGAAATCGTAAAGGAACAACTGGAACATGCGGCAAACGATGTTCAGGTCAAAGCGGTTTTGCTTGAAATAGAAAGCCCGGGCGGGGGCATCACGGCAAGTGATATTATGTATCATCAAATTATAAAGTTTAAGAAGAATACGCAGAAAAAAATAGTGGTATATATGGAAGATATTGCCGCTTCGGGGGGATATTATATTGCCTCTGCGGCAGATTTTATCGTTGCTCACCCTACGACCATTACAGGAAGCATTGGCGTAATTATGCCGTTAATAAATATTTCGGAATTTATTAACCGTCATGGTGTTGTCGATAATTCAATTGCATCAGGGGATATGAAGGAAATCGGGTCTCCTCTGAAACAGATGACGGAGGAAGAAACCGAAATACTCCAAAATATTATCAACGAAATGTACATGCAGTTTGTTGAAGTTGTTTCCATCGGGAGAAATCTGGACGTAGAGGAGGTAAAAAAGATTGCCGACGGCAGAATTTATACAGGGAAACAGGCCCTTGAAGCCGGTTTGGTTGACAAGATCGGTTATTTGGAAGATGCGATTGGTATGGCAAAAAAGGCATCAGGTATTGATGAAGCAACCATAGTAAGATACAAAAGACTATATGGGTTTGCAGAATTGTTTGGCCTGCTATGCACGAAACTTTCACAAAAAAACACAATTACATTAGATATTTCCCGCTTTCCGGAGCAGAGCCAGAGCATCACAAAACCAATGTACCTCTGGAATGGTAGTTCGAGGGGTAATTGATTTTCAAACAACCTAGCGCGGCCTTTGGCCGCAACCAAAAAGGTGATTTTTAGTTTATTATAAAGTATAGTAGTATCCTCGTAAATAGTAATCAGACAATTTGGAGGACACTACTTATGAATAAGTTGATGGAATTAT
>NZ_CAADGZ010000165.1:0-6370 GCF_900696675.1 uncultured Candidatus Kuenenia sp.
GTTATCATTACAGGAAGTTCTTAAGTGCTGGAATGACATTGCTTGTTCTTTAGCAGAAAATACAAGAATCCGAAAAACACAGATATCAAAATACTTCGAGCATACCTAAAACAAGTTAGCGCTTATGGGTGCAGGGGGTGGACTGGATTTCTCCATCGATTCAACTACCCCCTTTGTTATGAAAACAAATCTGCCCCTCTTTCCCACGCTCCGCAGGCTGGTCAAATGGACAATTTTATCCTGTTTCGTGACATGCATTCCCGCAGAACGTAGGAATGAGAAGAAAAACTTATGGCTATTCATGTTATAAACCTCCCAGATTTCCTCCGCAGACAATTCCACCCCCTTAATCCCCCGCCAGCGGGGGACAGGCTTGCAGCATTGTTTTGCCCCAATCACACAAACGGTTACAAAAAATCGGGAATGCTCCTTTTCGTACCTCGCATTTCGTGTTTCATGTTGTTATATGTTTTGGATTTGTTTTGAATTTTATGCTTTGTTATTCGAATTTGTTTCGTATTTCGTACTTCGAATTTCGTGTTTTTAATATCTTATCTTATTTGGTTCTGACTATGCCGGCTCAGTAAGTTACAAATATTTTATTATTATGAGCGGTAAATTTTTGTTAAAATCACCAAAAATCTGTGGAGGGGGGCTTAAAATGTTCGTGCCGAAAATCATGAAATTACATAAAAACACTACTACCCTGGTCATAAAACCAACTACAAAAATAATATTGAATGAAATTCATTCTGTTCTTGATAAGATAAATGAACAGTCCTTTGCACAATTGTTTTCGTCGATTCTTGATGCAAAGAATATATTTGTGACTGGGCAGGGCCGTTCCGGTCTGGTGTCCCGTACTTTTGCAATGAGACTGACACATATTGGTTTAAACGCTTACTGTGTGGGAGACGCCACGACGCCGAATATCGATAAAGGGGATTTATTGATTGCCTGCAGTAGTTCAGGGAATACGCACATTACCTGCTACATAGCGGAATTGGCAAAAAAATCCTTTGCCACTGTTGCTGCAATTACCTCGCAGAAAAATTCACCTCTTACTGAATATGCCGATATTATCGTAGATCTACCTGTGCAGGAAATCCGTACGCACAACAAAATCAATGGTTCTATCCAATTCCGCAGTACGCTTTTCGAACAAGCCTGCCTTGTTTATTTAGACGGTGTAATTCATTTGCTCGTGACGGAATTGAGAAGTTCGGAACAGGAAATGAACAGGAGGCATTCAAACCTGGAATGATATGATTAGCGCTGTTTTTTTGTTATCTTTGAAATAAAACATTGAATAATAGCAGCGAATATCTTGAAAGATAATCGCACGCTGAATGCATCAATAAGTATCCTTCGGTACGTCCTTCTCCCTGAAACGCTGTCAAACAATGCCCCTTTTAATTCAGGGTTGCTTTTGGCAATCTGAATAACACTCCCCAAAAAACCATAATACGCACCCCATATAATAAAGCGCCTGACTGCTCTTGCATAGGGCAAGTCCTTAATGACGTCGTAAAAACTGTTAAAATATGAGGTATGAAAAGCCCTTTTTGATATGCCAACGTTCATCATAGTTTCCGCCGCTTTAATGCCCATTAAACATGCCGCATTCACTCCCTTGCCCTTAAACGGACGGATAAGGCCTGCCGCATCCCCGATAATTACATATCTGTCGCCAAAGGGATTTTTTGCAGGTTTCACCGGAAAACACCCCCTATGATAGTCGAAGTGTCCTAAAGCATCCTTAAAACACTCCGGAAGCTGGTTCATTACCTCGGATTGCTGCAAAAAATTATCCATAGATTTTGAAGAAATTTTAGCCCCTGCAATGTTGATGGTATAGTGGTCTGCCTTTGGGGTGATTGCGCCAAACTCTATTTCTTTTATCGACGATAAAAAGGCATGGATATATCCATCGGTATTTTCTAAATCATGGTATTTCCCTTTGGGATGAAATTTCGTTAATATGGAGAGTAAATATTTCGGGGATTTATACGGTGTGCCGCTTTCAAATAATTTATGTGTACCTTCTTCTATACCGAAGGCGCCCACTACAACATCGGCGCTGGTATGCCGGGTTTCGCTATAGATAACAATCTTTTCCCGTCCGATTTCTATATCAGTAACCTTGCTTTTGATTACGGTAACGCCGGCTTCTTTTGCTTTTTGCAGAAGATATGCATCAAATTGAATTCTGCGAAGGGCGTAAGATATTTCTCCGTTGCCTTCAAGCGTTATCGTTTGCCCATTTGCGTGAAGATAATAACCTGGTATATCCCTTTTCACCAGATACCATGGGAAGGGGATTTTTAAGGTATCCTCCATGATATGTTCAATAGGATGGGAGAGTACTCCGGCACATTCATTGTGTTCAATTCCGCCTTCAAAATCCTTCATCTCGTATAAAATAACGTTTATGTCAATATTTTTCTCTTTGGCAAGATGCTTCAGGGCAATCCCGCAACTGGTACCTGCAGGCCCGCCTCCGATTATAACTACGGTGCTTTGATTTTTCAGGGGACCCAATGCCAGTGTTTCTTTCGATCTGGCTGTTCCCGCAAGATTTGTATTGGTCAGTTTGCGGAAATACCCATACACCATTTTGACCGCGGATCTGAAATTATGAGGAAACATAACTGCCTGTAACCGAAAACTCATTGCATCGTAAAATATTTCCTTATACCCGATATTGCCGGTAACCATGTTCCACAAAATGGCATTGATGCGTTGCGCCCCCCAGGTATCCTTGTGTTTGCAGAGGTAGTCGATGTGCGTGTTTGCAATGTGTTTTTTCGAGGTGATATAATCGTGAATGTTTAATATAAGTTTGCCGTAAAAGTTGTCGTTCGCAAGTAATTTCAGCGCCGGCGTATAATACGCTTCCTTAAAATCCCTTTCTGAAATGCCGTGATAAAAAGCGGCGTAAGCGGCTAACCGGGAAGTTTCAAAAGACGATTCAATGCCGTTTTTATAGGTACGGGAAATACTTGCATCTCCCGTTATCACGAATCTGTCAGAATAGGGGTGTGCGGCATGCGCGACCGGGATTTTGGGAAAACAGATGCACACGTTTTCCGGCAGCGACCACCCTTCCGGCAAAAGTTCACGTATTCGGGGGTGCTTTATAAACTGCATTAAATGCGCCTTTGTGATGTCTTCATTGCCGACGAGGGATACGGTAACGTAGTCGTCTTTGGGTATAAGCGCTGCAAATTTAATTGGCTTGATTCCCAGTGAAAATATGTAGATAGTTCTTTGGAAACGCTCCCTGATATAAGACCTCCCCAGCGGGAGTTCCGCATTGCATGTGCGTATCGACCGCGGTTCGCGATACCCATGTTTCTTCCCCACGATTCTTTTGGTAAGCGACGTATTTACCCCGAATGCGCCAACGGCGAGGCTTACCGATATTTTTTTTCGTATGCCTTCCTCCCTGTATACAATATTTACTAAATGCTGAGGATTTTCCGGCAACTCAATTTCTTCTACAATCGCAGAAAGCACCTTCGCTCCCATAGAAGCGCTGTGGTTTAATAAAAAATCATCAAAACTAATGTTTACGTCAGAGAGGGAATACCTTGGCCCCCCTCCGCGGAAAATGGTAATAATTCTTGGTTTATGGCCCGGAAGCGGGTGATGGAGAGAGATGCCGCGTTCCTGCGACTGAAAGAAATATCCGTCTATTTCATTTTGAATGCGTGACGTCGGAAGTACAATTCCTTCCTGTTCCATTTTCGCAATAAGGGTCTCCGACAATACCCCCGCGCACATTTTACAGCCAACAGGACCTTTCTGGATAAAATCCTTTCCGCAGAGAATGTAAATGGTAATCTTTTTATTCAGTTCCTTTGCCAGTTTTAATGCAAAGTGTGCAAAAAAACTCCCCGCAGGCCCGCCGCCAATAATTGCTATTGTGTCGTTATCTTTTAATGGTCCAATATTTGTTTTCATAATTCACATTTCATCAGGCATTAATGGTTTTGATCGTGCCGGAGTCGTAGCGGTCCATTATTTCTTCGGTGTTAGACACGTAAAAAAACTGTCCCTCCTTTATTGCAACAGCGCCGTCCTCTATGATTCCTGAATCGTCCATTTGCCAGGAAGTCTTTGGTTTTTGCGTTACCCCACGAATGGTAAGCAATTGGCCGATATTATATATGATCGGGTCTGGTTGGTTTTCCATTTATTCCGTGACAAATGTTTTAGTTGCATTCTGAACGATAGTCTTCATATTCTCTATAGGTGTTGAGATTGATAAAAGATTTTATATCTTTGCCCGACTTAATAAGTTCTTCTTCGTTAACATGCCGCACATTTACCTTCTGCAAGAAATCAGACATCCGCAGGTCTTCTTCTTCAAGGCATCGCTGCATGGTTTGAATGCAATTTTTTGAATAAAATGCATGAAGAGGTTCGGGTCCGCGGACTGTATGCGGAACAATTACATCATAATTGTCGCCTTTGACAAGTTCCTTCATATATACGATTACTTCCTTATTAATAAACGGCATATCGCAGGCGATTACAAATGCGTATGAGTACTTTGAATGAATAAGTCCCGCACAAATACCACCAAGAGGACCTTTTCCTGGCATGACGTCAGGAACGATTGGCAATTGTAAATGTTCATACAGGGAGAAGTCATTTGCGGAAATAATTATTTCCCGGAATATATGCCTTAATATATCGATTTGAATTTCGATGAAGGATTTATTTCCATAGGCAAGAAATGCCTTGTTAGTTCCCATCCTGGTGCTTTTCCCGCCGGCCAATATAATTCCTGTCACTTTGCACATCTCCCATTTGTTCATTTTAAAAGCATTGACACGTTAATTTTCTCTGTGTTATAATTTTAACTCAATTCTAACTTTTTACTAAAAAAATAATTTTTATCTCGTACAAGGCAATATTTATGAATAGAAAATACCTCTTCTTACCTATGGCGGCAATGTTTTCTTTTGGAAGTTTTAGTATCCACAATCAGAGTGTGTCAGCTAACTCTGAAACCAGTATAGTACTTGTAAGTAAAGAATCAAAAGAAGACAAGGATGTTGTTGCTATTGTCAATGGACAAAAGATTACCAGCAATGAGCTATATGAACTTTTATTGAGTACTTATGGAAATGAAGCCCTTGATGTTCTTATCAGAAGAACGCTTATAAACCAGGAGGCAAGAAAACATGGAATATCACTTACCACTAAGGAAGTAGAAAACAAGATAAACACCCTTGTGCAGCGCGAAGTGAACGCTTTACTGCAAACGTACAAAATAGAAAACGAAGCGGATCTTGATAAGGAACTGGAAAAGATCGGTGCAAGTCTTAAAGAGTTTAAAGATAAATTAACGAAGAGATTAGTAAAAGAGGCGGAGATTGAATTACGTGCTGAAAAGGTTGTAATGAAGACGATTTCAGTATCTGAAGAGGATTTGCAAGAGGCATATAAAAGTATTTATGGAGAGAAAATCGAGGCGCAGCAGATAGTTTTGAAAACGAAAAGAGAGGCGGAAGAAGCTCTTGAGAAACTGCGTTTAGGCGCGGATATTACGAAAATGGCAAAGGCCCAGTCGATTGACCGCGCTTCTGCTTCAAGAGATGGGAAGATGTTGCCATTTAGTCCGGAAGACGATATTGGAAAATCAGTTGCGCATCTCAAGCCGGGTGAGTTAAGCGGTATTATAAATACAAATTACGGCTATCACATTGTAAAAATTACCGGTAGAAAAACCGGAAGCGACAAAAAGTTTGATACGGTAAAAAAAGAGTTGGAAGAATTAGTACGGGAAAAAAAATACAGAGAAAGATTAAGGCCGTGGCTTGTCAATCTCGTTGAAAGCGCTTCCATCACAAAAAAAATAGCTACGGATTAAATAATCAACTTCTTGTTTTTTATGCTAGTTTTTCAAAATGCATAATCGTAAGACATTGATTAGATGAGGTTTACGTAAAGTTTGTAGCATTGGGTTTTTTGTCATTTGAATTTATTTCGTATTTCGAATTTGGTTGCGGCCAAAGGCCGCGCCAGGTATTTAATGGCTAAATCCCCCATACCAGCAGGTAGTAACAATATAAAACGTGGGGTTCAAGTTGCAAACCAATGTCATTAAGTTAAGCAACCTGCCAGAAAAGTCCCCTTAATAAAGGGGGAAAAAGGGGGTTGTTTTTAATAAAATAATTCTTAACACCTTAGTTATTTGAAAAATTCAAGGGGATATAAAAAACAATGTAGCCCCTTTAGGGGCGGTCTGTTTGTAGCACAATAAAATTCAACAGGTAAATAGCTCCGTAGGAGCGGCCTGTATATGATTGACAGGAAGACAGGCCGCTCCTGACGGAGCTAATATCTGTTATGGTAT
>NZ_CAADGZ010000166.1:0-6275 GCF_900696675.1 uncultured Candidatus Kuenenia sp.
AAATCCTTTGCTCCGGTAATTGATTGTGTAAAAAATTTACAAGTGCAATTAATACCGGAAGTAACGAGCAAAATCAAGAGTAAATATTTGTCGCAAAGCATTGCTAAGTCATAAGTTGTGGCCGACTCGACTTACGACTTAAAAATATTTTTTCAGACGCTTTCTTTAACAAAGTAATGTAATAAATAATTAAAAAGAGTCCCAATAACCTGATTCAGAAAGGAGAGATTTTAATGAAAGTACTTGGGATCAGCGGTAGTCCGAGAGCTGGCAAAACAACAGAGGGCCTGGTGATGGCCATTTTGGATGCAACTGGCTTAGAAACGGAATTCATATCCTTACACGGCAAGAAAATTAACGGTTGTATATGCTGTTTAGGTTGCGTGGAAGACAACCTCTGTAAAGTACAGGATGATTATCTTCTAATCATGCACAAAGTTATGGAGGCAGATGCGATTGTTATCGGTGCTGCAAATTATTTTGGCAGACTGAATGCCCTTACGCACGCCCTTCTTGAACGATTTTACTGCTTTAGACACGATAGTAACGGACACGGCGGCATGAAACTCTCCGGTAAATTGGGTGCAATTGCCTCTGTGGGCGGTGGTGGAAACTGGAAGATGCCGGGGAAGGATATTAAAATGAGCGAGGTTGCAGGAGATGATATTAAAGGCTTTTTTGCATACAATGAGATTGAACTTGTTGGCGCTGTAGAGGCACAGGGGCCTGTGGCATGTTTTACCTGTGGATACGGAGAAACTTGCAACGTAAGCGGCATAAAGAAATTCTTTGGTAAGGATACCAAAATCACCCCGGACATTATACCATGTTTAGAAAAGCAGCCCGAAGTCATAGAGAAGGCAAGGGCACTTGGAAAGGCATTGGGAGAAAGATTGAAAAAATAAAATGGAACATAATGTAATTTTACAATCGGTAATTACCTGTCCAGGTTGTGGACATCAAAAAGAGGAAACAATGCCTACAGATGCCTGTCAATATTTCTACGAATGTGAAAATTGCAAATCAAGATTAAAACCCAAAAAAGGGCATTGTTGCGTGTTCTGTTCTTATGGAACAGTTCAATGTCCATCAATACAAATACAACAAAAAAGAGGCCACAGTCCTCTACGTTGATATCAACGACTTTGAGGAGCAAAGGGATGCCTTTGATACCGCATGAGGGCTTGGAGTAAGGAATGAGAGGCAAATGTAGGGTGGATGAAGCGAAGCGCATCCACCATTTCTCAGGAAGGCAGGAAATGACAGGAAAATTCCCGCTTTTCTGTGTTCCTGATATTAAATCTGGTGGATACGGCGTGAAAAGGCGCACGCCTTTATCCACCCTACCCAAAACAAAAATAAGGGAATATCCATGAGCGAATATCGCCGGCTCTATCGTGAACAAGGCTGGTATTTCTTTACGATTGTGACATACAATCGACAAAAAATTCTTACCCATCCTGATAACGTTACCAGATTACGACGTTCGTTCCAATATGCGATGAATAAACACACCTTTTTTATCGATGCTATTGTTGTTCTTCCTGATCATATTCACTGTATCTGGAGGTTGCCTCATGACGATGATGATTTCTCAACACGATGGAGATTGGTTAAATGGCATTTTTCTTTGGGCATGGATACCCTCTTGACCGAAAGAAGTGAGAAGAAGGTATGGCAAAGGAGATTTTGGGAACATTTGTTGAGGAATGAAAAAGATTGGCGCTATGGGTCATTTCATGATGCTGTAAAGAGGGGATTCTATACCATAGATTGGGGTTCGCAAGAACCTGATTCCATAAAGGAAATGGATTTAGAGTAGGATGGATGAAGCGAAGCGCATCCACCATAGTTTATCTCTGCCTAATCCCCTTCATACATAGTTGTTTTTTCAGAAAACTAAATTGCTATGAAATTTTTTATAGAGAGGCTGGATAATGGCACGGATTTTGGCTAGAGAAAAAGAAGAAACGTCGATGGACGTACAGGAGGTTTTTGCAGAAATTGAAGGTGCTTTTGGCATGGTTCCAAATTTGTTTAAGACCTACTCGCATTTTCCACCTTTATTGAAAGCCAACTGGAACAAGGTAAAGGCGGTAATGATGCAAGGGGGTTTGAGTAGAAAAACAAAGGAAGCTATTGCCCTTCTGGTTTCAAAGGACAATAGCTGCGCATATTGTGTGGCTGCTCACACGGCTGCCCTCAAATCCATCGGTGTGACGGAAAAAGAAATTAACATAATTGAGAGTGAGATTGAGAAATCAAAATTTACAGAGAAGGAACGAGAAATCATAACCTTTGTCAGGAAGGCGAACAAAGACCCAAATAAGATAACTGATGAAGAATTTGAAGAGCTAAGGAAGAGGGGCGCTAGTGATTCGGAAATTGTTGAGGCACTTGGTGTAATGGAACTCTTTACAGCATTTAATAAATTCCTCGATTCTCTTAACGTGGAGATAGATTTCTGATGGCAATCTTAATAATCCTTTTTCTTGCTACTTGTTTTCTCTCATATTCAAATGGCGCTAATGACAACTTTAAAGGCGTAGCTACGCTCTTTGGAAGTAAGACCACGAATTATAAATACGCAATCTGGTGGGCAACTATTACAACATTTGCAGGTTCGCTGGCTTCCCTATTTTTTGCATACGGTCTTGTGAAGACCTTTTCTGGTAAAGGCTTGGTTCCCCAAAGCATATCCTCTGCTCCTGAATTCCTCACAGCAGTGGCGATTGGCGCTGCCATTACCGTTATGGTTGCAACGATTACAGGGTTTCCAATCTCAACCACTCATAGCTTGACAGGCGCCCTTACCGGCGCTGGTTTTGTAGCCGTAGGTTCACAGGTTAATTTTGCCGTTCTGGGCAGCGCCTTTTTCATGCCGCTTTTACTCAGTCCTGTTATTGCCACCACTCTTGGCAGCATTTTTTATATTATTTTTCGGAATATGCGTATCCATTCCGGCATAACAAAGGAATGGTGCCTTTGTGTTGGTGAACAGAGAAAAGCAATTCCATCATGTACGCCCGCTCCTGCTCTGAGTGTGAAATACGGTAACACTATCAGTGCTGCAATTGACACCGAAGAAAACTGTCAGGAAATTTACCATGGACGTTTTCTGGGTATAAATAGCCAGAAATTGCTGGATGCTTTGCATTTTTTCTCTGCCGGGGTTGTCAGCTTTGCGCGGGGTCTTAATGATACGCCAAAGATTGTGGCGCTCTTATTATTGGTTAAAGGTTTGTCGATACACTGGGGCATGCTGGCTGTTGCTGTTGGAATGGCTGCCGGCGGGCTTTTGAATGCAAGAAAAGTGGCTGAAACCATGAGTAATAAAATCACAAAATTAAACCACGGTCAGGGCTTTACAGCAAACCTTGCCACCAGTATTCTTGTAATATTTGCCACTAAGCTTGGGATGCCGGTATCCACAACACACGTATCCGTAGGCTCTCTTTTTGGCATAGGGTTAATTACAGGGCGTGCTAACATTCGCAAAGTGCTGGAAATACTTTTATCGTGGTTCATAACCTTGCCTGTTGCCGCAGTATTTAGCGGCGGCACGTATTGGATATTAGGAAACTGGTTATTCAATTAATTCTTCGGAAGCGAACTTTCAAGGCTGAAACCTTGAATCATTGTAATAATTTTTAACAGAATGGAGAGAAGCGTGAATAAAAAAATGTTTAAATATAGATGTTTTGCTTTTTTGTTTGCAATGAGCCTGACTATAGCCCCGGCAATTTCTTATGCAGAAGATGCAGTCAAGACGATAAAACTTACTGAATTAAACACCTTGCTTGAGAGCAACAAAGGCAAGGTGGTGATTCTTGACCTGTGGGCAACATGGTGTCCGCCCTGCCGGAAGGAGATACCCGGTTTTATCAGTCTTTACAAGAAATACAAGGACAAAGGCTTAGAGATCATTGGTGTTGCATTTGATGAAAATGGGCCGGAAGTTGTTCCCCCATTCATGAAAGCGATGGGCATCAATTATCCCATTTATCTTGGTGAGGGCGATATTGCCCGGAAGTATGATCTACATGCCTACCCAACAACTATTGTCTACGGAAAAGACGGCAAAGTAGCCAGCAAACATGTTGGTTACGTATCAGAGAAAGAATTCGAGGACGAACTGAGTGAATTGTTGAAAAAGTAAAGAGAACGGGGCACCCGTTAGAAGTCTCTTGTCAAGCAAAACGTCACCGAACAAAAAAATCAGCTGTCGTGCTTTTTACGGTCGGCTGCATTGCCTCGTTATGATTTGTTTTTTAGCCTTTTTGCATCTTCAATATCTTTTGGTCTACCTATTGCTTCCTTGTTTTTAATTAAATCATCACTTGTTTTTAATTAAATCATCAACGGACAATATATTTGGGGAAATTCCTTCGAATTTGGCTTTAATAGAGCGTCTTTTTGCATCTGCAAATTTTATATCGCCGGAAATTTCTGTTATAATGTCAATCCGGCATGGTGCAACACCAATTTGGAATATAATTCCTTTTTCCTTAAAAGTATCTTCATTAATACCATCAAGAGGGGCACCGAATTCTACCAATGCCTGGTAAAGTTTTACGGAATTATCCTTGTCTGGTTTAACCCAAATGTCAATATCAAGAGTACTTCGAGGATAGCCATGGGCGGCTAGCGCATACGCGCCAACCAAAATATAATCTACATCATGCTTTTGTAAGATTTGTGACATTTCTTTGTAATCTTGATTTAGCATTTATATTTCCTTTTGTTGAAATTGCCCATAATTCTTGCGTAATATCCCAAACCATTTCTATCCGATCTTTTATAGAGGCATCGACATATTCATCATTAACAATATTTTTCATTTGAGATAATTTTACAATATTTTTATTTAGTTTCATCTTAATCCTTTTATTTTAATCAATCATAACGTAGAGCTAACCGGGCACGGCACGAGAGGGAGTAGGGTTGCAGCTTAAATCCTAAATAATGGCTAAAATTTATTATAATAACGCAATAGAAAATATCAATATTTAACATTTAAGATGTGACCCTTCCCCATTCCCTTGGGAGGTTTGTCCGTATTTGGTGAGTTTCCCGTTAGTACATGATAATTTGTCACTAAAAATATAATTTTCCCTTTTGTGCTATCTTCTAAAAGATAATAGAATCCAGTCCCTTGAGAGATAACAACATTGCCTTTAAGCAACTGTATTGGAGTTGTAATTAAAGAAATATGTTCTATTTCTTGAGCATTTGCTTGCATAACGAACACTCCTAATATTAGGAATAATATTTTTGTAGCTAAATTTTTCATGCTGTATAACGCCTCACATCACCGGCAGCGAAAAGCAGAGTGAGGAACGAGCGGCGCTTTTTGCTGTCCGAGTGCATGTGATTGTTAGGCCTTAGTTGATTCCAGTGCATCTGCTCGTTCTTTACTGGCTGCAGTGTAAACTTGGCGTGCAGCATCCAGATTAATGAGGAATATTGCTAGCCCTACGATCAAGTCGGGCCATGCACTTAGGGTAAGTAAGGTTATGAAGCCTGCTCCAATAATGGCAACATTAGCGAAAGCGTCATTACGCGCAGAGAGAAAAGCAGCGCGTGTAAGGCTACCGCTATGTTTGCGGTAACGAACAAGGACAAATGCACAAATAATATTAACAACCAAAGCACCACTTCCAGTAAGCGACAGGAGGGTTGCGTCTGGTGGCAATGGAATGAGAAATTTCCCCCAAGCTGTCCAAAGCGTGAAAAGCCCTGGAATTAGAAGAATTGCCGCAAGCGCCATGCCGACCATTGATCGCCGATGCAAGCTCCAGCCTAGCGCCATAAAGATTAGAATATTAACTGCTGTATCTTCAAGAAAATCGATGGAGTCTGCAAAAAGTGAAACCGAGCCTATTGAATGTGCGACAGAAAACTCAACAAAAAAGTAGCCGAAATTAAGGAGGGCTACGACAAATACTGCTCGACGGAGGAGAGAATTTTTAGCGTTCATATAATGTTTTCTTGAGGCCTAACTATTAATATACGAAATTCCAGATTACCAAAAGCTTACAGTAACTTTGCGGGATTATAGCCGGATATTTGATGTCGGTCAAGGGAATATAGTCAAACAAATCTGGTTTTATAAACTTAGCGGTAATTTGGCTTTTTGAAAAATGGGGGCGAAGCATTTGCCTGCGTACAGTATAACTCCTTCAACATAGCGGGGTTGGCGTATGTACAGCATTTTACGTCTCTCTCTTATATGCAGGCAAATGCTTCGCCCCTACCCAGAATGTTTTTCGAAA
>NZ_CAADGZ010000167.1:0-6273 GCF_900696675.1 uncultured Candidatus Kuenenia sp.
GGAATGAACCCATGATGTCAGCTTGGAGGCTTTTCAGTATGTTACCCAAGATATTTAGAAACATCTTTTGAATCGAATAATACACGAAGCTTCGCTTGCCGGCTAAATGGAAGCTAGAGCTTCCAACACAATTACGTTCCCAAGCCGGAGCTTGGGAACGAGCATTTTTGTTTTCCAAAAATCTAAACTGTTGCAAAAAATCAGGAATGCTCCCTTAACCAAGTTATATTCCACTTGTCTTTTTGAAAGTAATACAATAAATAAGAAATTCGCTACAGTACATTTACTTCTTTGCTTCCGGGATAACGGTGAGTGTGCCGCTCGTTCCGTTTCTTAAATATTCAACCGTCACCGGCTCGCCAATTTTTATAACGTCGAGGGCATATTTATAATCATAGATATTAGTGATTTTCAAATCTCCAAATCTGACAATAATATCTCCGTCCCGCAGGCCTGCTTTATCTGCAGGGCCTCCAGCCTTGACGCCGCTCAGTTTCAGGCCCTCAATATCTTCTGTGGTAAAGTCGGGAATGGTGCCTAAATATATTCTTCTGGAACCATGCAGGCTATCAGGCGGTCCTGAACTCTTTACTTTAAAATAGTCGGGCCGCCCGGGACTTTTTACCAAATCGGAAATGATATTCTTCGCAAATTGGGCGATCTTTGCCATACCTTCGTAATTAAGAGTCACTGTATCGTCGGTCGGCCGGTTATAATCATCATGGCTTCCGGTAAAGAAGTTCATGATAGGGACGCCTTCCTGGTAAAAGGGGGTGGCGTCTGTCGGCAGATAAGGGTCGTGTTGAAGTATGAGATTAAAGCCTGACATGATATTGCGCTTTTCAAACAATTGCGGCCATGATTTTGAGGAACCTGCCCCCTGGATAATGAGTTTGTTGTCTCTCAGCCTCCCCACCATATCAAAATTTATGTATGCAATTGTATTTTTCAAGGGAAAGGCAGGGTTTTTTATAAAATGAGAGGAACCCAGCAGTCCCATTTCTTCCCCCGACCAAAACGCAAATACAAGTCCCCGTCGTTTATCTTGTGGTTTTTTTTTGTATGTTTCCGCCAGAGCAGCCGCTAATTCCAGCACTACGGAAACCCCTGAGGCGTTATCGTCTGCCCCATTATGTATCATTCCCTCTTCTCCTTTTCTCGCCAGGGATTCAGTACCACCGTAGCCAATGTGGTCTAAGTGTGCTCCCACGACGATGTATTCGCAATCATCTTTACCATCAGCAGGGGGCAGATATCCGATAACATTGTGATCTGACGTTTTTTCACGTTTTACAGCGGTGGAAATAGTTGCTTTTATTCCCGGCATAGCAAAAGCGGTTTGGGCTTCAGATTTTTCAATGTCCAATTCAGATTGTACCGTAGCAATATCTTTTCCAATAAAGGAAAAGAGTGCCTTCGCCGCATCGCCGCTTATTGATGCGGCTACAATACCGGAATCTGCTGAGGCATTATCAAAGGTGAGGGGAAGCAGTTCTCCCGCATCCGGGGAGTTTGGCCCCGTGACCACCAGCAGCGCCTTTGCACCATGTTCCCGGGCAATCATGGCTTTGTAACGCAATCCGGAATAACGGTTCAGATCGTGGCGTCTCTTCATTTCAACCTTTTCGGGGATATAATTAAGGACGAGAACCACTTTATCTTTTACATCAATACCAGCGTATGAATCATAACCTGCGCCATCTTCGCCCGGCATGGAGATGCCGTATCCAGCAAAAACCAGTTCACCGTCAGCTACACCGCTTGCAGTAAAAGCAAGCGGCCGAAAATCCTTCTCTAATTCAAAAGATTTTGTGTCGTTTGCTTTGCCGCTTTTGGCAATGTGAAGAAAATTGCCTTCCGGCATAACTTCTACGCCTGAAGTAAAGGGAAACCCCTGAAAGTAGTTGCCATTTTTGTCAACAGGCAATATCCCGATTTTTTCAAGCCGATGAGCAATATAATCAGAGGCCATTTTGGAGCCTTTTGTGCCTGTCAGCCTTCCTTCCAACTCATCAGAAGCAAGGTATGCAACGATTGTATGCAAATCTTCTTCGGTGATTTGAGGAGAAAAGAGGTGGTCTGTTTTTTCAGTAAAGGAGAAGGACTGCGGAGGTTCCTGCGAGGTAATTCCCCCTGCGCTTTCCTGAAGTTCGAATGCCGGTGTCGTTTCTGACTGTTTTCGTACAGGTGAAGCATTGAGTGCAGATAGTGCTTCTTCGTGATTCCAGTCGGCGATAAAAAGCTGAGAATTTTTCTGCGGGGTGCGGTTTGAAGTCCATACGAGCTTCTTTCCGTCAGGGGAAAAGACCGGAAGACCGTCAAAGCCGTCCGTAAAAGTAACACGAACGGGTTCTTTTTTGCCATAGACATCAACAATAAACAGTTCGCAATTGGCAAATCCGTATTTATTTGAATGAAAAATTATATAGGTATTGGAGGGGTGATAATAAGGCGCCCAGGACATAGAGCCAAAATCGGTTAATCTGCGTTTGTCTGAGCCGTCCAGGTTCATTGTATAAACATCTGCCAATAAACCGTTTTCTTTGAAATGACGCCAAATGATGCGTTTTCCGTCAGGGCTGAAAAACGGGCCTCCATCATAACCGGGCTGATGGGTCAGGCGGGTTTGTCCGGAGCCGTCTGCATTCATAATGTAGATTTCACCGAAGTATGAAGGGTCGGTTTCAAAACGTTTTTTATCCCCGGCGGAAAGATGTTCGATGGGATATGCGTCACGCAATGAACAAAAAACAATCTTGCTGCCGTCCGGAGAATATGCCCCTTCGGCGTCATAGCCCAATGCCTCCGTCATGCGTTTCGGATTGCTTCCATCACGGTGGGCGGAAAATATATCATAATGTTCGTCATAATCCCAGCTAAATCTCTTGTTTTCCCCGGAAGCGCGAATATCAAATTCTGCTTTTTGTTTTGCCGTCGCTTCGGGGTCAAGGTGTGTGGAAGCAAAAAGTACCTCATTTGAACCTGGCCGTATAAACGAGCAGGTGGTCTTGCCCGTTCCGGGTGAAACCCGATTAGTATCTCCTGTCTCGAGATCCAAAATGTATATCTGGAAAAACGGGTTATCAGGTTCCCGTTCGCTCTGGAATATAAGGGCATTACCGTCTTCGGAAAAATAGCCCTCGCCCGAACGTTTACCCTGGTAAATTAATTGTCGCGTATTTTTGAGGAATTGCTCTTCTTCTACGCCATCTCCCAGAGTTACGGAAGAATGAAAGGGGAGGGATAACGTTGCTATGAAAAGAGTTATTATTGTAAGGAAATTCATGCGTTTCATTGTGAGGCGCTCCTTTTTATAAAAAGGGATGTAAAAAAGTCAGTGAAGATGAACAATAATTACCGGTAAAAAATCACCTGAATGAAATAAACATTTTTCGCATTGTAACGGGTAATTGTAGAAAAAGCAAACGACGACTTTGTTGATATATTGTATTGAATTTCGGGAAAACTTTTTCCTTTCTTTTTGATACAATCGCGCCATTGTTTTGATGGGATGCGTCGGGGTTGGAATTCAGACACGTCTATTATCCGGATTGAGGATTATATCGGCAGGATATTTGTGGGAACACAAAAAAGGTAACATTTGTAACACTTTAGTTTTTTGGAAAAAATCGGCCTATAGGGAGGTATGATTTGTAGTGGTAAGGCGTTCCGTGCCATTACAAGGAAAATGTTTTATTCCTTATATAACAGGCACACGTGAATATTTTAAAAAACTCAACAATAGCGATGTTTTGCCGTATAGTGTAAGTGTAGGGGCGAAGCATTTGCTGTAAATTGTCATAAATTCGTTCATACCCAAATGGGCAAATGCTTCGCCCCTACTTTTCAAAAAAACAAAGTATTACAAAGTATTACAACTTTATGGAAATAGATGCTTTTGGCTATAGCCGTAGTTTTTCCGCTGAAAATTTCCCGTTGCTTTTTCATCTCTAACAGGCTGAAAAACAACATCTTCCCGGAGAATCACCTTGCCGGGGATACATGTGTCTTTTTTAAGTGTGTGATGTAAAAATTACATCTTTGGAAATTATTTGTACAGTACTCAAGAAACGATGGGATTTTCAGACTATCGGCATTTATACAATAACAATCATTGCTCGGCGGTGTTGTTATAAACGGACACATCTCTCTCGCTGCCATTTCTTTTTTCCTCCTTCTATAGTATTGGCAAGAAAACACAGTCAAATGTCTAAAAAACAGACATTTTGTAACACTTTAGTTTTTTGAAAAATTCCCGGGATAGAAAAAATACCATGTAGCCCTGTTAGGGGCGGTCTGTTTGTAGCGCAATAAAATTCAATAAGGTAAATAGCTCCGTAGGAGCGGCCTGTACGTATTCAGGCAGACCTGTTTAATATGGATTTACAAGAGACAGGTCGCTTCTAGCGGAGCTAATATCTGTTATAAGATTCTATTTTGCTACAAACAGGCTGCTCCTACGGAGCTTATAGGTAATACATTTTTCAAAAAACTAAAGTGTTACCTTTTTTTTAAGTTTTTCTTTGTACCCCTGGTGTTCTTTGCCTGCATGTGCGTCGCACGCAGAAAGGCATTCCCGATCGGTTGCCGGGGATACGTTTCACATCCGCTAACTCCGCACCTGCAGCCTCCTTCAAGTGTTGCAGGATTAATTGCTTCGGTTGAGTCAAGTGACGTCACTTGCATGCTGATAAAATTTGATGGGTAATATATAACTAAAAGTTATATATGTCAAGAAGTATATTACTTGGGGTATTTGACCATTTTATAACACCTTGTTATAAATTCTTCATGAGGAAAAATATTGTAGGAAGCAATGTGCGGATGATCAGGGAAAGGCTTGGAATTACACAGGAAGAACTGGCTTTAAGAAGTGGCTTAACCCAGGGTTATATAAATTTTTTAGAACACGGAAAGAGGGGATATAGTGAGAGGTCTTTAGAAAAGATTGTGAATGCCCTCGGAATTCAGATATCGCGACTCTTTGAAGAAAAGACAAAAGAAGAACCGGCTATCGTGGCTGAGCAAGCCATACCATACGGCAAAAGAAGGCGTATCTACGACACGATAATCAGCCTGTTAGAGAAGCTTCCTGCGCCAGTAATCGACCACTATAAAATACTTCTCGAAGCAGAGGTAGAAATAAGAAACGGAGGCTCGGTGGATAGACAGGAAAAATCGTAATTCAATTTTTAATTTTGTATTTCAAGGTTTGTATAAATTGGTAACACTTTAGTTTTTTGAAACCGTAGGGGTGAAGCATTTGCAATAACCGGCATACATGCGTTCATGCTCAAACATGCAAATGCTTCGCCCCTACACCGTGCGGTAAACATCGTTATTATTAGAATTTTTGTATCAATTTAGTCTTTTGAAAAATTAAAAACTCTCGTTCCCAAGCCGGAGTTTGAGAAAGAGAACGATTGCTCAAACTGTCCCCCGCTGGCGGGGGTGTAGGGGGTGGAATTGAAGGGCAGGAATGCAGAATGACTGCTGAGCAGCATGATTTTACTTTGATGGTTTTTCAAAAAACTAAAGTGCTACAACAAATAAGGTTTTCGAACCCATCCTTACAAAAAAATGTTTCTATCATCTAAAAACTCTTCTGGTTCAGCATGTTTGCCATGTTCCCACATGAGCGAGAAGAACCAAATGCCACTTTCACCAATGCAGAAATCTGCAGGTGTGAAAGTCATCTTCGAATCAAGCGGCGCCTCTGACCGTTCAGGATTATACTCCGCTTGCCAACCAAACAACTCTCCCTTCCAGGGCATTCCTTCAGCGTGCAACTTAGCCGCAAATTTTCTGACTTCGTCGAGGTTTGGAATGACAATAGGAATGACAGAGATATGATTTTCGTGTGTCTTAATTTTAACTTTCGTGGTTGCCACGTTTCTTCT
This sequence comes from uncultured Candidatus Kuenenia sp., assembly GCF_900696675.1. Taxonomy (NCBI): domain Bacteria; kingdom Pseudomonadati; phylum Planctomycetota; class Candidatus Brocadiia; order Candidatus Brocadiales; family Candidatus Brocadiaceae; genus Candidatus Kuenenia; species uncultured Candidatus Kuenenia sp. The sequence goes on from NZ_CAADGZ010000167.1 coordinate 5,901, forward strand.
CCTCCTTTCGCCACATTTCTAAAACGTAATTTTGATATTCTACCAAAATTCTTTCAATCTCGGCCAGTTCGTGATTGCGAAAACCCCTCGATTTAGCTAATCTAACAGACGTAAGTGAAACCCAACAGCAGCATTCCCGATTTTTGGTTAACTAATTGTACATTGTAACACAAGCATCCTGGCTCGAAAATAAGACTACAAAAAATAGTTTAAGTACAGATACTACAACACGATATGGTTATAAAACCATTTTTCATCGTTTCTGGGTGTTGCAAATGAAACATGATGACTGATGACTCATTTTGTCATTACGCGGGTATCCGTTTTGTCATTGCGAGGGTCTTTTCAGCTTGTCATTGCGAGGGTCTTTTCC
>NZ_CAADGZ010000168.1:0-6203 GCF_900696675.1 uncultured Candidatus Kuenenia sp.
CGTTGTTTGCATTACATATCTCCTTAATTATAACGGTAAGTATATTACTGGCAACCTATAGAAGTATTTAACTGAGCGAATACGTTAAAAATAAAAAAATTATCTCTTTCTCGGGTTTAGGGGATTAATGAAAGGCTGTGACCTATGTGTGTATTTATGAATGAATATATTTTTATACAACTGCTTACGACATTATTCCACCACCGCCTTCACCAACTCTTGTTCTAGCCTTATCCCATCCAGTCTGACCAAAAATGCTGATAGATGTAGGCGGATTAAGCTTTTTAAAAATATCGGTTTTAGGCTTACAGACAATTTCAAAAGGGCATTCTTTTAGATTCGGAAGTAAGGAATTATTGCCAGAAACAAAACCAGAATTTTCAATTACTAAATAGCCTTCATTATCTGTGCATGGCAATACCTTATTTATTACATGAGCCTTACTTTTTACTTTATTTCTGAAGCATATTTGGCAGGTCTTATTCCTCCCTGAATGCCATTTAAAAGTATGATTTTCTGTTTCGCATTTAAAAATGCATAATGATTCTTTGCAGAATTCTTTCCCTATAATCCTGTAAATGAAATAATCAATCAGGCTGGGGCTAGCGATGCACTCTTTTGGATATTTGTTATTCCATATTTCCCAAACTCTCCGCCATGCCAATGCATTCATATTGTCAATGAGGGTGTATTGATAGCAAAAAACATCCAGAAAGCTGCTTATTAAAACAATATCGGTTTTTAAAATTCTGCTTCTTAGGGCAACTTTTACAGTATTTATGTCACTCGCAACATCAATTTTATCAAAATTTTTTGGATTCTTCCAAACTCCTAAGACAACCATATCCCTTAAGAACATGTCCGTCTTTTTATTACCAAAACCAGAACCCCGATTGTTTATCAAAAGGGTTCTTACCTTTTCTATATCATTCTGGCAAAATGACAACAGTTCATAAGGTTCAATTCTATTGTCAATTAAGAGTTTAGAAGCTGTAATTGCATATTTGACTCGTTTATCATTTTGCGAAAGGCTTGTTATTCCAATATTTCTTAAGAAATCTTCTGGGTTTTGATTAATGTTATTTGTATCAAAAATACTTGGGTCGTCTTTATACCGTTTAAATAAATCTTCAAATTTTCTTGAACCTCTAAAATCCTGATTGGCAGAAAAATACCGTATTTTACAAATTTTTTCAGGTGTTAGAGAACACGTGCTATATAATTCATAAAAAAGCGTCCTTCCATATTTGGTAAAAATATCGTGTAACACTTCTGCAACATTCGAACATTGACTATCATCAATCTGTGGATTTAGTATCTGCTTATGATATTTCTCCCAGAATTTATGAAATTCGGAGAAATATTCAAACTCAACATCTAAAATATTTGTATCTCCAATACCCTTATAATTTGTGTAAAAATATTCGTTTATTTTAGAAATAATATATTTTATTTCATCGATATATAAATCCCGTGATAAGGATATATTTGAGTTGTTTAATAAGGCTTTAAAAAATGTGCTGAAAGTATTCATATTGTAAATTTCGCATCAGAATGGGTTAGCTTGCAAGAGTTAAAAGTTAGATATTGATTTAACTTGATCGAGAGACTTAGAAAAAGTGGAATGAAACATCCATTGTTTTGCTTCAGACGGAAATGGAATTTCTCTTATTGAAATAAGCTATACTTAAATTATTTCAAAGGAGGATGAAAATAAATAATCCGCAGATAGGAGAAAATTAAGGAAGTTTTTTATCTGTGCTAATCTGCAAATCTCTTTTTGATTAACATGTAATAAATTTTCTATACTTAAAAATTTTTCTCGTTCCTCATTGTTTTTGAATGGTTTCGTTTGATTCCAAACATTAATTAAGAAATCGAGAAATTCCTGGGTTTTTTCCCTATCAGCATAAAGCTTTATTAATATATCTGCTGTCCAGTGAATATGTTTTGGTGTTCTGATTCTGGTCCACGGATCTCTTACATTTTGTCTGTATTTAATGAGAATATCGTATTTACTTATTAAACCTTGATATACACCTACAATAAAACCACCATTTATTTCAAATACCTTCAAAGGGAGGACCTTCTTACCATCCTTATTAAATGACATAAATTTTTCTAAGTATTCCATAGCAGCTAATCTTTCTTTTTGTAAACTAGTAAATACTGGTGCGAGGTATGTAAATCTGACATATTTTCTTTTTGAACAATTTTTCGGTTTTCGGTGGTAACAACAATAATTTCTTTAATGACAAATTCTGTAAATTTCACTGAATCAACAGTATACTTTGCCAAAGGTTCTACAAATTTACCAATTCTTACGTCTTTTGTCTGGACAACAAAATGTCCACCTTCGTTTATATACGGCAATTCATTTTGCAAAACATCTTTTAATTGTTTTAGATACAAAGTGATGTCGGAACCGGAATATTCTTTTTTATCCAAACAGGAGGACTTGACAAATAATAGATTTTTCTTTCTTTGATGAGAAAGAAGCGATGTTTTCGCAGAATCTAACCCAATATCAATTACTTTATATCCATCTTCTCTTGTATATCTGTCAATAACATTTTTATTTAATAATTTTTCAAAATTATCCTCTGCAAATATCCAAACCGTTGAAGTTTCAAGTTCCTCCAGTTTTTTCTCAAGCTTCGGTTTTTTTTGATAGTGTCTTAAAAAACCATATTCAACATAATCTTCTTTAACTTCATCTGCTTCTATAATAGGTTTTTCAAAAATAGGCAGGTATTCGTGAGCTAATAAAAGAAAGTTAAACTTAATACTGTTTGTATACCAAAAACCAGTTGTTTTGCAATTATGCTGGCGCTTTATTACTAGTTCTTTAATTTTAAACCCTGCATTCAAAAAGACATTTATAAGGTTAAACCCTAGTGGTATCACATGCTTTTTCTTCCTCGTATCTCCAATAAGAATAGCACATTGCCTGCCTGGTTTTAATACTCTATAACTTTCTTTAGCAACTTTATCCATTTCTTTCAAAAAAAGTTCCGTATCAAGACTGGATAAATCACCCTCTTTGGAATCTGTATAATGAATAATATTTGCATAAGGAGGATGGGCACAAATGAGATCGATAGAATTATTTTTCAAAAATGATAGATTCCGCGCATCTCCCACAAACAATTCTGGTTCATATATTTTATATTGGCTGTGCTGGCTATGCTGGAAAAGTGGTTCTATTACCGGAACTTTAAAATCAACATTTTTTTTCGCTAAAGCTATAGCCGTATCATTAATATCAATGGCAATACATTTTCTACCCAACAATTTTGTTTCTATTGCAGTAGTACCAACTCCGCAAAAGAAGTCCAGGACAGTTTCTCCTGGTTTTGAATATTTAAGAATTACATTACGTGGAATGTAAGGAGACCAGTTGCCCCTGTACTCTCCACTGTGTGTTGCCCAATTACCCCTGCTTTTAAAACTCCAAACTGTTGTGGTTTCTTCGCTAAAATCTTTTGGCTCAAAAGTCTTTATTTTTTTATGCTTAATAAAACCAACATTAATACCCTTGCTTTGTGTTATAAGTTTTTCTAAATAGCGGAAGGTGATTCCATATTTTCTTCCAATTTCTACTTCCGGCATACCGTTGTCAACATCAGTTAGAATAGATTCTTCAAGCAACTTTATGCTGTGAGATTCTTTAAAATGAGAAGATAATGCATGCTTTACCTCAGAGTTACAAAGGGTACAAAATTCTGTTATCAAACTTGGATTTTTCGATGTTTTTTGAATCATTCGAAGCCACCTGATTTATCCAATTAACCTTTATTTACGCTCACGATTTTACCACTTTGAATTGAAAAGTCCGTTGTTAGATATAAAATATGGTGGACATGTAAAAGCCATATCAAATTTATGTTCAAATTAAGACAAGAGAACCATTGTATCTCCATGAAGTAAATATAAGTTTTTATCTTCGGATTTGAAATGTGAACATACCATACTTAAAAAGAAACAGTTTTTTCTTTGTTCAGTTTTTCAATGAATAAATGAAGTGTAGCAAGATTATACATACTTGGAATGACACTGAATGCTTCTTGTAGCTTGTTTGCGGCTGAACGCCAAACCTGACCGTCGGTGATCCAAACAAATTCAAAATTATTGCATTGATTAATTTTGGATGCAACATCAGAATATGACCTTGCTGTTTCATTAAGTTTAGAACCTGTACTATTGTAAAAATTCGCTTCGATCAAATATGTTTTTCTCTTGGTTTTTATTGCAAAATCAAAACATTTTAAATCTTCACCTAAACTTAGAATTTCAGGAAAATTAGTAATGTTGACCTGCTTTTTATGGAAAATCTTTGCGTTATCGAAAATCAAAGCAACTGCTTTTTCCATCTTATCACCGCCTCTATTTTTTCTTGCATTTGTATCTAAACCGACTTCAATACCAAAAACATAATCGACAAGGTTCGCGATTTTACAGTTTTTAAAAACTTCAGCTAAGCCAGTGTCTTTAATATATTCAAGTATCTTCTCAGCAGATTCAAAATAGGTTTCGAGAAGAACGATTTTACCTTCATTATTAATGACTTTCTTTTTGTCTTTTTTTCTAACTGCGATTAATACATCAAGTACTTGAAAAACACCTTTATTTTCCTCATAAAGTTCATTAACAGCTTGTTTTAAATCCTTTTTACCGATAAGGTAGTTTAGTTGATGCAGCTTTATTGAAATTTTATTGATGTTTGAAGTTATTTTTTTGAAATCAGTAAAATAATCAAGGGTTGCATTTGTTTCACTTAGTAGTGATAAGAATAGTTTAAATTGTTCAGACATTCTGTATTTTATTGGTTTGTAATTAATAATTCTTTTAAGGAACCTCTTTTTTCAGGATTAGCATTAATACTTCTTCTGGCATCAACTCTTAAAATCGTAAAATCACTATACAAATCATCAAAAAAATTATCAGCAGAATTTTTTCCTTTAACATCAGAATTGCTCAAAATCCATTGATGACCAAGTACATTTAATTTAGAACAAAAGTTTTTCAGTCTTATTTGTTCTTCATCATTGAATTCGTCTTTTGCGTATGAGTTAAAACTTGATGTTTCGCTTAATGGTTTGTACGGTGGATCGAAATAGAAGAATGAATTGTTTGTCGCTTTATCTAATGTCGCTTCGTAGTCACCACAAAGGATTTCAACTTTTTGCAAAAGATTACTTACAGATAAAATGTTTTTACCATCACAGATAGTAGGTTTTTTATAACTACCCATCGGTACATTGAATAAATTCTTACTGTTTACTCTGTATAGCCCGTTAAAGCAAGTGCGATTCAGAAAGATAAATAAAGCAGCTTGGCTGCTTTTTTCTTCCTTTCTTGTATTGTACAATTCTCTTTTCTGATAGTAGTACTCTTTTCTTTCTTCTTGTTTGCTGTCAAGATTGTGATATTCATTTTGCAGGATTTGCAGAATTGAAATAAGCTCTTCGGGTTTTGTGGCAATGACTCTGTAAGTGTTTATCAAGTCTTCGTTAATGTCATTGATAACCGCTTTCTCTAACTTTGGAAAGTTGTTGAGTATCCAAAATAAAACAGCACCACTTCCTACAAATGGCTCAAGGTAAGTAAATCTTGATTTAGTAATATCGTATGGCAACGACTTCTTTATTTCGTTAATGAGTTGCGTTTTGCCACCAGCCCATTTCAAAAATTGTTTTGCTATTTTGTTTTTCATTGTGAAGTCTTTAAAATGTTTTTTGTCTTATTCAAACCTTGCAATGCAAAAGGGTCTTTGTCCTGATTATTACAACACCTTTTCATTTATCCTTGGCTTTAAATTTAAACATAAGGAGTGGAATCTATTTAAAAATGGTGTCGTAGCTATTGTGGAGATTATAAGGAATGATTTTTTGAGGTGTGGTTGTTTTACTTTTTGACATTTTGTCGTAAATAGCTGCTATAACCAATGAAGATATAAAAAAAATAAATCCACAAACTATAATTCTTATGTCTTTTGATGTTATACCAAAAAAGTTGTAATTTTGCCCTACGTAACTACCCGCTATTAAACTAATTAAGGGAAAGACAAACACGAGTATTATACTTTTGTAAGGTGAATGGATTGTTTTTTGCGTAACTACCAATTGCCCTTCCTTTGTGCCGGGAACTGTTTCAACTTCCAAATAGTGCGGACTACTTTTTACCTCTGCACAACCACTGCA
>NZ_CAADGZ010000169.1:0-6194 GCF_900696675.1 uncultured Candidatus Kuenenia sp.
CCAAAAGGTATCAGCTTGTCATTGCAAGAGGCTCCGCTTGTCATTGCGAGGGTCTTTTCCGAAGCAATCAGTATACTACGAGATATTTCGTGACGTAAGAAACGCCATATCGCAGGAGAAACAAATTAAGGGTGGCGCAAGGGCTAAAAAATAGAATTAATTAATGGAATGAATGCAGGATGGAAGGCTCTCTATGACGGTTTATGAGATTGCTTCGGAAAAGACCCTCGCAATGACAAGCTGATACCTTTATAATGAAAAAATAAGTCACCAGTCATTATGTTTCATTTGCAACACCCGGAAACGATGAAAATAGTTTTATAGCCATATCATATTGCGGTACCTGTACTTAAACTATTTTTTGTAGTCTTATTTTCGAGTCAGCTAAAATATTACCAATTACGATTTACAAGGTACGATTTAAATCCCAAATTGTAAATCACAATATCCCTGTTTTGTATTTGTAATTTGCGCTGCTAATAGAAGGCGGGATTGAGAGTATAAAACATTCGGAATTATTCAAAAAACTGAATTGTTATCGATGGAATCATTGCGTAATGAAAGGAGAACAACCCATGGATGGGAGGCCAAGACCCTTTATTCGAATGCTTATTGCATGTCTCTTTTTTTTTGTCGCAACGACACTTTACCTCTTGTTGCCGCGTTATTGGCACGACATCCCTGAAATAATCAAGCATCTGCTTCTGGTTTTTAGTGCTATAATGTGTATTCATATAATGGAATATACATTTTTTTGGTGGGAAATATTTGGACACATGAAGAATATTATACAGGAAACTTTGCAGCCAACAAATCATCTCATTAATGAAAACAAGAACTCGCTGGAAAAATTTTTACATACCACCAATCAGCTTATCGGTAAAGCTGCCGCCTGCGGACTTATAGATATATATAATTCCCGCAAAGGCGTCAAAAGAGATGTTTACGATTCCATTAAAAATGCAAAAAAGAGACTATGGCTTCTTGGCATTGCGCACTCGGAGATCATACCCTTCGAGGAATTGATTTTTTCTTTTAATGAAAAAATATCCGATGGTATTGACGGCAAAATACTTTTGCTTGACGCACATCATACTCAGGTGGTTTTCAGAACGTTTATGGAAAGCCCCCCTTCAGAAATCGCCAGAATTATTAATACTGACCGGTCAAAAATACCGGCATTTGAACCTTTCTTCCACCAGGGGATATACAGCGACTTTGCACATGCCTGCGACATGCTCAGAAACTACCCGAAGGTAAGAGATACTGCCAGATTTTATGTGCATACCCCCAACTGCTGGCTTATAATTATCGATGATACGGCATATTTTCAGCCGTATTCGTCTGGCAAAGACCCTGACAGGTTGCGGGCAAATGCCGTCAGCGGGTCTCATATGCCTGTTTTTAAATTTCACCTTCTTTCTGATGCAACGCCATTTAAAATACTGGAAGACCATTTCCTGAAGTTATGGATGACATCAAATATCGATTTATTTCATGTAGAGGCAAGGATTGCCGACCATGACCGCATACTGAAAGATATATTTAATAACCATTCCTGGTTGTTTAAACAATTGTACGGAATACTCAAACTGTCGAAGGACAAAAATAATACAATATTTGACCGGCGTAAGTTTCCCCGCCTGTCGTGGAAATGGGATCCATTGCCATCATTACATTTTTTTCTGGAAGAGAGTAAAAAAACTATTACAATAACCGGCATTTGTGATTACTCCCGTGAAGGCCTTTCGCTGCAAACAGACAACATCTCCGGGCTTGGCGTTGGGCAAATTATCAGGTTGCAGGGCACCGCCCCCGCAGCTCCTTATGAAGCAAATTATGTAATCGATCATTTTCTGAAAATTCTATGCTTTACCATCGTGCGTATCACCAATGAATTGCTGCCTTTCATCGGTGTTCAGGCAATTTGCAATGGTAATGAAAAGAATACACCGAAGTAAAATAATTTATGGAAAACATACAAATAAATATTAACCATTTGTGGGTGATTATGGCGGCCTGCATGGTATTCCTGATGCAGTTGGGTTTTACCTCTTACGAAACCGGATTTTCCCAGTCCAAAAATGCCATCAGTATTGCATTGAGAAATCTCGTAGATACCCTTATCTCATCACTCGTTTTTTTCAGTGTGGGCTTTGGGTTCATGTTTGGCAAAAGCTACATGGGATTGATCGGAATAGATCTTTTCTTCGCAAATGATTTGGCATTGCATCCCAATACGTTATCGTATTCATTCTTTTTTTTCCAAATGGTCTTTGCATCCACAGCCGCCACAATATTAACAGGCGCCATAGCAGAACGCTCCGGTTTTATTCCCAATATAGCAGGTACCGCATTTATTGTTGCCATTATCTATCCAATCTTCGGGCACTGGGCATGGGGCAATCTCTTTTCCCCCGATCAAACCGGCTGGTTAAAAGAATTGGGTTTTATTGATTTTGCAGGTGCAACGGTAGTACATTCCATCGGCGGCTGGTTTGCCATGGCGGCGGCTATAATGGTAGGGCCAAGAATAGACAAATACAATCCTGACGGATCTTCTAACCGGATTGGGTTACATAATGTACCACTAGCCACATTAGGCACTTTTTTTCTGTGGTTTGGTTGGTTTGGTTTTAACGGCGGAAGTCTTTTGAGAGTGAGCGCAAATATCGGATTGGTAATCCTGAATACGAACATGGCCGCCGCCTCTGCCGGGGTTTCCGCCCTCATATTTATTTATGCAACAAGAAAAAGGATCGAAGCAGGAAGTCTCTTCACTGCGATACTTGCCGGATTAGTTGCCATAACGGCAAGTTCAAATATGGTTACCCCAGTCAGCGCAGTAGCTATCGGCCTCATTACCGGCATACTGGCAATCATTGCAGAAGGTTTTATTGAAAAGACTTTGAAAATCGACGACCCCGTAAGCGCCATTGCCGTGCACGGAGTCGGCGGGGTAATAGGTACGCTCTGCGTCGCAATATTTGCGCAAAAATCGTATCTTCTTGCGGAAAACGGAAGCAGAATGCATCAGTTAGGCATACAGGCGTTAGGCGTTATCGTCGCCTTTTCGTGGTCATTCGGGCTGGGCATGCTTTTCTTCTTATGCCTAAAGAAAGTAAAGAGATTACGGGTAACCCCTGAAGAAGAAAAGAGAGGACTGAATGTCGCCGAATATGAAGACGTTGCGTCGTGGCTTGATTTTATAAGAATAACACGGCTGCAGGATATAAATACAATACTTGAAAAAAGGGTGCAGGAAAAGACAGCAGACCTTCAAATGGCAAATGTTGCTTTAGAAAAGGCAAACAGGCTGAAATCTGAATTCCTGACAACAATGTCACATGAGCTGCGCACTCCTTTAAACGCAATCATTGGATTCGCAGAAGTCTTACGTGACGAAATCGCCGGTTCTCTCAGCAAAGACCAAAAAGAATACGTAACCGATATTCACAGCAGCGGCCATCATCTGCTTGATATGATTAACAACATATTGGACCTTTCAAAAATTGAAACGGGGAAAATGCATCTTCAATACGAGGAATTTTGCATTGAAGATGCAATTAATGACACACTGACAATTATAAACGCATCCGCCAACAATAAAGGAATTTCCGTTCATACAAATATACAGGATAACACGCCACTGCTATCCGCTGACAAAACAAAATTCAGGCAGATTCTTTATAATTTGCTATCAAATGCAGTGAAATTTACCCCTGAAAATGGCAAAATTACTATAAACGTTTTCCAAAAAGACAACTCTCTGCAATTTGAAATAGTTGATACCGGCATTGGTATAAAGCCTGAAGACAAAGAGAAATTATTCGAAGCATTTCACCAGGCAGATGCATCGCTTACAAGAGAATATGAGGGTACAGGGCTTGGATTGCATCTGACAAAACGTCTTGTAGAATTACATGGTGGCAAGATATGGGCAGAAAGTACCTTTGGAAAAGGAAGCACCTTCTTTTTTATCTTGCCCATAAATCCAGTGAACAAGTAAGATATGCGACGCACTACGTTAAAGTTTAAATTCCTTCCCGTATCTTGCGGAGAAAGAAACCGGAAGGAGGCATTATTTCATAACCACCCCTTAATCCCTTCCTTGCATAGGAGAGGAAAGCTCTCTCTGTTCGTACCTTTGACAAAATGATTTGAAATGCTAAGCAAATGCATCTTTTGTATCTCGCATTTCGTGCTTCATAATTGTTGTATATTTTGGATTTGTTTTGAATTTTATGCTTTGTTATTCGGATTTGTTTCGTATTTCGTACCTCGAGTTTCGTATTTTTTATTTCGTGCTTGTTTGGTTCTGGCTATGCCAGCTTAGGTATGACCAATAAATTTAACTATATACTCCTCTTAAGTGTTTTAATTATCACCCCGTTATTCTTTTTGCCATTTACTCCGGAAGACCCTTTTCTGCTTCCCAAAAGAGCAGTTTCTACCTTACTTTCATGCGGTGTAATTATTTTTGTTTTCTTCCCTGCGAACAAATTATTAACGACTTTATCATCTTCACTCTTTTCAGCAACGTTGCTATTACTCACCTGTTTTGCCGTAACTATTCCATACAGTACAAATTATCATGAGGGCTTCGATGAATTAAAAAGATGGGCATGCCTTTTCACTCTTTTCCTTGCGGCTTCACAAATAAGGTGGTCCCGAAATATACTTCTGCCACTGATAAAGATCTGCATGGGAATAAGTTGTTTTATCGCACTATATGCATTGTTAGAGTATTTTGAAATACTCTCCTTCTATCCATGCGGTTTTTCAAAAAAAAGAATATATTCTTTTTTTGGTTATCAAAATATACTGGCGCAATATTTATCCATCATGGTTTTGTGGAGCCTTGGAATCCTGGTAAATTGTTCATCAATTAAAACAAAAATAACGACCATTTCCTGCATATCCATATCCTTGCTAGCCTTGTTTTTTACTTTTTGCAGAGGGGCGATGGTTTCAACTATAATTGGAGGCATATTCTTTTCAGTTTATTATCTCAGCATAAAATTAAAAACCTCGTCTATTTCCCCAATAGTCTCACTATGTTCATCAAAGAAAAGAGTAATCTTTTTTTTGTGCATCATATCGTTTATGTTTGCACTGCCTGTTGCCGCTTTATGGGGAAAAATTCCAATTAAACACAAAAAAACATCACGCCATATTTCAACGATAATCAGCAGAAAAGATAATTTACGTTTTACTCTTTGGAAAGACTCGGCAAAAATGCTGATTCAGGAACCTGTCAGGGGAGTGGGTTTAGGAAATTATTTTATTAAATACCCTCTTTACAAATCGGGAAAATGGAAATGGATGACCATGTATGCACACAACGAATTATTACACATGGTTACAGAAACAGGTATCGTGGGTTTTTGCGGCATTTGCATTTTCCTCTTTGTTATTATAAGGGCTATTTTGCGGAATTTTCTTTTTAAATATACTACTGAAACAAAACTATTATTCCTTGCGCCTGCCGCAGGATGCATTGCTGCGTTGTCTCAATCGATGGTAAGTTACAACCTGCACTCATCTACCTCTTCCGTGTATTTTTTCATCGGACTGGGAATTATTTGCTCAGGGAAATTTGAAGAAACAAAAACCGAAACGCTCTTCTTTAATACTTTGTTTAAAAAAATCCTTGTTATCGTTCCCGTTATTTTTATTTCGATTTGGGGGATGTATGGCGAATACAGGAAAATTATCGGTCATTATTATTACAATAATGCTTTAAACGCATTGATTGAAGAAGACCCTCAGGAGTGCATTGAATATTCTTTAAAGGCGATAGAACTTCAGCCATACAATTCAAAATACCATCGTTTAATAAGCATTGCCTATGAAGATTCAGATCAGCAGGAACTTGCAGAACAACATTATAGAAAAGTCCTGACACTGACACCGAATCATAAATAATGAGTAACAACATGTAATGCATATAAAGACGGCTGACGCCTGCCTATGCGATGCATGCAGACAGGTGCGATCAACTAACAGGCAGGCAATACCAAACCCACAGTGTACCTTTTTTCGTCAAGCAATGAATACCCCCCTACACGGCAACGTCAAAGTCACCCTACGAAAGACGCGGATCAAGAATTTGTGCCAAAAGCTCCCGTCAATAAGTGGAGAAGAAAGTAAAAAACGATAGAATTCCCATATAAATCGGCAGAAATGAGCAA
>NZ_CAADGZ010000170.1:0-6149 GCF_900696675.1 uncultured Candidatus Kuenenia sp.
GGGTCTTCTCCCTATCGAGTGGGTAAAAATGAGCGAAAATTGCTTTGTGTTAGATATCAGGCAGCATGCAGGCCAAGATTTTGAGTCGAAGATATTCTTCGTCTCGTAGACCGTAAGCTCGGCGTTGAATGACCCTGATTTTGTTGTTCAGCCCTTCGACAAATCCTAGCGGAACTTTATTTTCTGGTTTGCAGAAAGCGGCAATGCCATCCCAGTGGCGTTCAACCAGTTCTGCAAACTCCTCATAGGGTTTAAGCCGTTGCCATTTTAACGAGGCCTTCCAGTTATCAAAAAACTTTCTGGCCCAGGCCTCTGACGTGTAGCTCCATAACTGTCCGAATGTTTCTTTGAGGACATATGCCGTATTAAGTCGTTTATTAGCGGTCAGAAGTATCTTTAATGCCTTTCTCCCTTCTACCGTAAGGTTTTCACGATGAGAAAGAAGTGTGTATTTCTGACCTTTAATGAACTTACGATCTTTGCCACTCAGTCTGGCATATTCGCTCTTTCTCACTTTGTCTAAGGCGTCGTTCAGATGCTTTATGATATGAAATTTATCGTAAAGGATGGCCGCCTGTGGTGCGCGACAACGGATGGCATTCTCAAAAGCCTTCCACATGTCCATAACCGCAAGCCGTATCTTCCTGGTTTTGTGCACACCTAACTCGTCGTAGAAGAGGTTCATGCTCTCTTCTGAACGGTCTTTACCACCAAACCAAATCACCCGCTTCCTCTCAAGGTCGCTTACTATGATACGGTAACGGTGACCTTTACGAATAGAAATTTCATCAATACCGATTACCTTTGGACCAGGATTCCCGGCACGGCGGAGTTTCTCCCGCATGTACTGCTTTTCGAGTTCCTTGACAGTCTTCCAGTCCAGGTGCAATTCTACGGCAACGTCTTTAATCGTCTGAGTATTGCATCGCTTGCCAACATAGAAGGCAAAGCGCTTGGTGTAGAAAGGATTATCCGCAAGGAACTTCAGCTTCTCTTGCTTCACCTTGTTGCAGCAAATACAGAAAACCCGGCGAATCTCAAGTTCAAGGTATACACGCCTATTGCCGCTGGAAAGATCACGCACTCGCCTATTCTTGCGGTCATAGATGGTTCGGTATACTTTACCGCAGTTACCGCAGACGGTTTTTTTCCCTGTCGGGTAAACTTTATTACCATGGCATTGGAGTCGCCAAAAACGCCTGATACCTTGTGTTGTGGTTTAAAACTACAAAACTGATATGCATCATAAAGTGATCGTTTTTTTCTCATGCGATTTTATATCACATTTTTAGACGCTAAAACAAGCTGAAAACTCCCTCTAATTGCGGGTCGCAAGACTTTTTTCGCTCATTTTTACTCACCCAGTAGGGAGAAGACCTTTTATTATTTTTATTCGTCATTATGTAAACGGAGTATAATTTATCCATTACAATTACCTTGATTGAATCTGGCATTATAAAAAAGATTGCTTCGGAAAAGGCCCTCGCAATGACAAGCGGAGATGCTCGCAAGGACAAGCTGTACCTCGTACTTCTCTATTGCTTCGGTTTTAGCAGCGGAAACAAGATAACTTCTCTGATGGAAACGTTATTGGTGAGCAGCATAATAAGCCTGTCGATGCCTATCCCAAGACCGCCTGCCGGTGGCATTCCGTATTTAAGGGCGGTTAAAAAATCTTCATCAATCTTTCCGGTAATATCTGTTTCTGTGCCAATTTGTTCATGAAGTCTTCTGTCCTGTTCTATCGAATCATTAAGTTCCGAATAGGAATTTGCCACTTCCATAGATGCGATGTACAATTCAAACCTTTGGGCAAAACGAGGGTCGTGCGCACACGTTTTTGTCAAAGGGCAGATTGAAGTGGGATAATCCAGCACAAAGGTGGGGTTTACCAGCGTTTTTTCAACCAGTTCCTCAAAAAGGGTATTGGCGATGTTGTCCCTGCTGATACCGTTTGTCTCTAAGCCTGATTCCTTTGATTTTCTTATTAACCCTTCTTCATCGTCGTATGATATGCCGCTGTGTTCTTTCAGAAGTTCACAGAAAGTAGCGCGTCGCCATGGGGGCGTCATATTGACCGTTATTTCGCCGAAGGAGAGTTCATATTTCCCCTGTATTTTCATTGCCAGCGAGGTGATCAGCTCTTCCGTCAATTCCATCATGCCGTTATAGTCACTGTATGCCTGGTATAATTCCATCATTGTGAATTCAGGGTTGTGGCGTGTGGAAATGCCTTCATTTCTGAAATTGCGGTTAATTTCATATACCCTTTCCATGCCGCCCACCAGCAGTCTTTTCAAATACAGTTCAGGTGCGATTCTTAAATACAAATCAATATCCAGGGCATTATGGTGGGTAATAAAGGGCCTTGCCACCGCTCCGCCGGGTATTGGTTGCATCATGGGTGTTTCCACTTCCACAAAATCCCTCTCATTCAAAAATGCGCGTATGTGATTGATAATCTGTATGCGTTTTAAAAATGTTTGCATAACATCCTGATTTGTAAACAAATCAACATACCGCTGTCTGTGTCTGAGTTCAATATCTTTCAGCCCGTGCCATTTTTCAGGGGGGTTAAGCAGTGATTTTGATAAGAGGGTGATATTGTCCGCAAAGATCGTAATTTCTCCCGTTCTCGTTTTGAAAAGAGTGCCTTCTACGCCTAAAATATCACCAAGGTCGAGTAAATGGGAGATTTCGAATGTATCTTCTCCTACTTTATCGCGCTTTATATACACCTGTATTTTGCCCGTACGGTCACGTATATCCAAAAATACCGTTTTCCCGTGTGGCCGCATCGTCATGATGCGGCCGGCAGCCTTAGCCTTAATATCATCACGGTCAGGCGCGAAACCCTCAAGGATCGTTTGTATTGATTGTACGTTGTCGTATCGTCCGCCAAACGGATCGACGCCTTTATCCCTCAATTTCTGCAGCTTTGTAAAACGTTCCTGTTCATATTTTTCCATTACTATTTACATCCTTTGGCAACAAATATTCATATTGAAATATCTTCATCAATCGACTCAATTTCAGAGTGCGGAACTGCGTTAATCTTTCTGTGTAGTTGGGTCAGGAATTTTCTTGTATTACGAGGTCGTCAAACAATACATACGAATCGGATTTTGTCCAAAGCCCTATGCCGCCGGAAGAAAACGTATCGTCTAAAACTTCAATTACCATTGCATTTTCAAAAAAACAGCGTATCTTTTTCCCGTCATAAACAACTTTTAACAAATGCCACTCGTTTGAGGATACGGGCATATTTTTTTCTCCGAGCAATTTTTGCTGTCCATTTGACACTTTATATAAATGCACATTGTTTTTCAATGCATTGGCGCTTAACACATAATAGTTTTGATTATCCTTATACCTGAAGACCAGTCCTGCCGCCTGGTCTATCTCTCCACCTTCAGCGCGAAATTTTACATATGCCATGGCGTCTTTATAATCGATATACTCTACCATCAGCAAAGGGAAACGCTTAGCAGTCTTATCCGTTTTTGTCTGTACAACTACATTGTCTGAAGAAGGTGAGTGCTGCACTTTCAGCACCCTCCATTGTCCCTTTTTGCCGTTGCCGGTAAGGGCTTCAAAAAATCCCTTAGGCGTGTTGGATAACTCGTCGTTGTCAAAATAATACTCTTTCCTTTCTCCCAATATTTCGGCTACAGTCACCTTTTGTCCCTGCTGTGCAAAAGCGCCGCTGGTTATTAAAAAATTCATACAAACAAAAATAATTAGTGCGTATTTTTCCATAACAAACTCCATATGTTAAAAAAGTAAAAAAAAAATAAACAAGAGAAAAGTAAAACCTACATAAACGAACATGGGAAATTGTCATTTGTAGTGCGACGAACCTCGTCGTACTACATACTACTGTCCATCAACTCCCGGCGGGCTCAGGTTTGCAACCTTAACCCGCGGAGATTTACGATTTAAAATCCTAAAATCGTATTCATGGTAATATCCCTAATTGTTTTTCAAGGGTCTCCACCATTATGAAATATTTTTCATGCAGTCCGTTACTGATATATTTCTCTTCAACCGCATTTAACCGTTCTATCAGTGCTAACTGGTCATCGTGAGATAGTAGTGTATCTATCCATGGGAAAAGAGCCTTTTCCTCTGTTTGGAGGTGCTTTTTTACATATTTGATATACCTGTAACCAGCTTTTTTGATAGTCTTTCTCGCCTTTTTGCCTAAAGATATTCCTTTCACTGCATCTGATAAAGCCCTTTTCCGGTCTCTCGCCGATATATGTTCCATTAATAGCCGCCCCAGAAAATCTTTCTTTTCCATACCGCCTTGTATATTTTTGACAAATGGAAAAAGTATTTCGTTTTCTTTTTCAATATGGCAAATATCAAAAAAATAACTTATAACCTCTATACTCTTTTCAAATGTTTCTTTGCTGACGGAATCAACATTGTCTTCCATGAGCATTATTGCCTTCTCAAGGGTTATTAAAACCCTTTTCTGCAGCGCAAAATCAGTTCTCAGCAATTCCGTGGTAAACGCATGAGACCCTTCATAGTTTTTAAAACTATCAGAGGTTATGCGTTCCTTGTTGGCGCAGGAAAAAACTGGCAGGCAAAGAATAATGATACAGAGGAGACAATATTTTTTCATGTATTTAGATTTTTGAAAAAGTAAAAATGAATGCCGTTGGATAAACACAGCCTATTTTAACAATGCCTTTGCAATACGTATATCATCAGGGGTAGTGATTTTTATATTTTCATCAGAACCGGGAACAATATATACGGGGTGGCCGGCCTCCTCCACCATTTGGGCGTCATCGGTAAATTCTCTACCGGTGTGCTGAAATTGACGAAATACGTTAATAATCAACGTTTTCTCAAACCCCTGGGGGGTCTGGGCCATCCATAGCTTGTTTCTGGGAATAGTCTTCTTTATTGATAAATCATCATTTACTTCTTTTACTGTTGCTTTCATTGGCGCGGCGAGGATTGCAGCTTTATATTCCCTTGTCTTGTAAACCACCGCTTCTATATGTTCTTTTTTTACAAGCGGCCGTACCAGATCATGGATAAGCACTATTTCCGTATCCGCATCGACATTGCACAAACCGTTAAACACGCTGTCCTGTCTTCTTTTTCCTCCCGGAACGATTTTTTTTATATTGTATGCATTCAGCGAATCCCGCCACGTATCCAGAACAACATTTATCTCCGGTTCTCCGACAATCAGAACAATTTCGCTAATCAGGCTGCATTGTGAAAACCGGTCTATTGTATGAAGGAATACCGGTTTATCGTTGATCTGAATGAAAGGTTTTTTTACATCCCCTCCCATACGTAACCCAAGTCCGGCGCCAACCAGGATGCCCGATACTTTCACTTTACCCACCCGAAATGCTTTTTTTAAGTTCCGCAGCAATATATTCCAATGACTGAGATATGATCTTTACGTCTGAAAAGACCGGCATAAAATTCGTATCGCCGTTCCATCTTGGTACTATATGCAAATGTATATGGCCTGGCAACCCCGCGCCGGCTGATTTTCCCAGGTTAATGCCTATATTAAAACCATCGGGTTTCATAAGCGATGAAAGGTGTTTTTGCATCTTGCCCGCCATCTTCATTATCTCCAATAATTCACTATCGGCAAGTTCGGTGATATCTGCCACATGCCTGTTTGGGACAACCATAAGGTGTCCGCTGTTATAGGGATATTTATTCAGAATGCAAAAACATTGCTCGCCGCGGCATACGATATGTTTTTCTTCTTCCGAACTGCCGTTGTACGCTTCGCATAAAAAACATGCCTCTTTTTCAGACGCGTTCTTAATATACGTCACACGCCATGGCGCCCATATATTTTTCATAATTCAAAAATCCTTTATTTTAACATTTACCTTATCAGTAATTTCTTTGCACACTTCCATTCGTCAGTGCGTGTTTTTTTGCAAAATATTTAATTGTGAAATCTGAAATATGTTCTGAATTAGTCATTGTTAAGTTTGTGATTAATTTTTTAATCTGTACTACTATCCATAAATTTCTTGTTTTTTATGCGTGTTTTTCATGCCGCCATTTCCGTAAGTGCTTTAATATCAAGGGCTGAAGCGGTCATCAGTGAACAAGAGAACTTCTGGCCTTTCTCCGTCAAAACATAGCGGTTG
>NZ_CAADGZ010000171.1:0-6022 GCF_900696675.1 uncultured Candidatus Kuenenia sp.
CCTCGCTTCCCTTATTCTACGCCCTAAGTTTAACATCTACTCACTATACTTTCAACCCTTCATGCAGATACTTTCAACCTCCTTTACCACGTATTTCAAGGCTTACAGCGTTTTCGTTCAGACACTAGTTACGATATTTTCAAGTTTTATTGCAAGGGCATCTAATGTCCCTGAAATTGCAAAGGTTGACGATGCCAATAATTTCCTCAAAATTAACGTCATGAGTTGTCTTTGGCTTGGCGGAAGTGCAAATAAATTTTCCCTTTGTAAATAGGCTGAAACCAGGTCATAAAGCCTTTGTTCATCAGGAGACGGGACAAACTCTTGCGTTATTGCCATTCTATTGGTGTATTTTACATATTCTAATACCTGCCTGCGGAGCGTCCTTATACAAATGGGTTTTAGTCTTTCTTTAAGATTATGGAAATCATTTTCATTCGCTAATCTGGCAAACTGATTTTTATAACTCTTTAAATCACCAAAGGTATAATCATCAATGATACTGACTAAACCATATAGTTCTAACAAAGAATTTTGGAGCGGCGTTGCGGTAAGCAGCATTTTTGGAGCGTGGGCTACGGCATTTTTGACGGCAGTGGCAATTTTATTTGACGGCTTATAAACGTTTCTTAATCTATGTGCTTCATCGATGACCACTAAGTCCCAAGGGATATTTTTGATATAAACATCTTTAGCCCTTGCAAAATGGTATGAGCAAATGATTATTTCGTTCTGGTTGAAGGGGTTTAAGTTTCCTTTTTTAATTTCCTGATTAAAAGAAGGCGTTTCCAGTATAAGTGATGAAAGGTAGAATTTATCCAGTAATTCCTGATTCCATTGCTTACGAAGGTTTGATGGCACTATAACCAGAATTTTCCGTTTTCTTTCAGCCCATTTTTGAGATATAACCAGACCGGCCTCGATGGTTTTCCCCAGACCTACCTCGTCCGCCAGTATAGCACCCTTTGAAAGCGGGGAATGGAAGGCAAATAAAGCAGCCTCGACCTGATGCGGATTTAAGTCTACCTGGGCGTCTAAAAGAGAAGAAGCCAGCTTTTGCAAACTATCTGAAGAACTGCGTTTTGTAAGCTCAAAAGCAAAATATTTTGCGTGGTAAGGCGTTATTTGCATTAATTATAGCATTCAGGGAATTATTTACTCTTTAAACAAAAGACCCAAATTACCTATTTTCTTTAGGTTTGTGTGTGGAGTATAAATCATTCAAAAACTTATTTCAATACCCGTTCATAATTCATACTTTCTGAGTGGCTTTGCGTGGGAAAAGAAAAAACTTTCTATTACAACTCGTTTGGGTTAGTGGATTTTAGGAGTACGGGGGATTGTTTAATTTATACTCAAGATGCTCATAAAATGTGAATTTTAAATTGATGATATGGTGGCACGGACAAACCTTGTTTGTCCGTGTTGAACTGGTACGACATTGTCTATAAATCACCAATGGTGAACCTCTTGAGTATCACTATTTCTACAAAAGTACAAAGGAATATACTCTTAAGTGCCTATGGTAACCCTTTTTGTTATGGCGCTGCTAATTCCTCTGCCTTTGGCAGATCCTTAATGTTTTTTAAGCCGAAATGTTCAAGAAATTTCTTTGTAGTGCCGTATAATAAAGGGTGTCCAAGAGATTCGTCCCTCCCAACTACCTTAACAAGGTCTTTTTCCATTAGTAGTCTTATGATTTGACCTGATTGAACGCCGCGGATAGACTCAACATCAGCCCGCAATACAGGCTGTTTGTATGCAATGATTGCAAGTGTTTCCAGTGAGGCCGAAGAAAGTTTTGTTTCAGCCGATTTTTTACGCAGTTTCGATATCCATTCGTGATACTCAGGCAGTGTGTAGAGTTGGAAGCCGCCTGCAATCTCTTCAATCTGGAATGCCCTCCCCTGCTGATTATATTCTTGTTGCAGTAAAGTAATGGCTTCCTTTATGAGGGCGGCGTCAACATCATCGATAATGTTACATATTTTTTTGCTGGAAAGAGGTTCTTCCGCAGAAAACAGCAACGCTTCAACAATGGGTTTTATTTCTTCAATGTTTTTCATAGTGGGAAAAATATCGTATCAATTCCTGCTTAATGACTCACTTGATTTGCCAGGTATATTCCTGCAATTCGATTTTGATTTTTTCGATTGCATTCTGTACCGCTTTTACTGCGGCATTTGTAGAGATGGTCGCTCCCGTGATTGCTGTAATTTTTTCTTTATCCGCAACTTTGGAAACTACCAGTTGATTATATGTCTTATCTTTAAATTGTTCCTGAAACCATGGACGCAGTTCCGTTGCCGCTCCATTCCCGGAATTATTGCCTTCTTTTCCCTGATGCATGTTAAATTCAGGCAATTGTTGGATTTTCCCATGGTCAACCCCTGAAGTTTTCCCGAAAAAACTCATTAAAACGCTCAATAAAGTATCAGAGCTTTCCTTTTCTACCATTTTCGTGCCGAGGCCAGGTGTTTCCCGCTGTGAGATGATATCGATTCCGAGAATTTTTTCCAGATTTGAATCGAGCCCCACCATTACATTTATTCTGCTTGAATATCCCTGCGCTTCACCGCTTGCCGCATATCCTATCAATTCCCCTTCACCATTTACGCCCTTGTATATTTTGTCCTGATTCTTTGTATTGGGCGGAGAAATTTCTTCCGGTGTTTCATCAATGCCGGGAAGCACCGTAAAGAGCGCCCTGGTGCGAACCTCCGACTCTTTTTCCCTTATTTTTTCTTTCGTAGTCAGGTACGTTGAGGAAACACCAATTGATGCCAGAAGGGTAACAATCGTTAGAACTACCGGGTATTGGACTTTTTTTTTCATGTTCTATTTTTTTACTTTTGAACCATAAAGGCGTGGTTTTGTGAATCGGTCAATAAGAGGAGTCGCAGTGTTCATGATCAGAATTGAATAACAAACGCCCTCGGGATAACCTGAATAAAACCGGATTAAAATAGTTAATAACCCCGCCCCAACAGAAAAAATTAACATCCCTTTTTTTGTAAGAGGAGTGGTTACCATGTCTGTCGCCATAAAAAATGCGCCCAAAAAGAGGCCTCCGGCAAATAAATGGTAAAAAGGGTTATTTGCCCATGGGGTAATTGTACGAGGAGGCAGAAAAATCGATACGACAAAAACGGTCAAAAGATACGCAACAGGCACGTACCATTTTATACATTTTTTATACAGAAGGTATAATCCCCCTGCAAGCAGCGCAATCGCGGAGGTCTCTCCAATACAACCCGGCACACTGCCAATCAACAACTGGTAAAAATTATATAATTCTGCCCCGGATTCCTTTGCAAGAGGGGTTGCCCTGGTTACCGCATCCAGAAGCAGGCCGCTTTCCCCCGTACTGGTAATGTTTTTCAATACATTCATTGCGCCCGGATCTGAAAAGAATCGCCAATCTGAATTTACCGAAACAGGATATGCCACCTGCAAAAAAGCGCGTGCAGCAAGTGCAGGATTCCATATATTATTCCCTAAACCACCAAAAGAGTGTTTAACAACAGCGATCGCAAAAAACGATCCTACCACAGGGACATACCACGGAGCGCCTGGAGGCAATGTATAAGCAAGCAAGATGGCGGTAACAATGGCGCTGCCATCCTTAATCATTGCAAAAGCAGGCTGCTTTTTCATAAGTGAAATGACAATTTCCGTGACGAGAGCAGTAAGGCAACATAAACCAATAACAAAGAGGACATAATAACCAAAAACAAAAATGGCAGCGAATCCTGCAGGAAGTAAAGAGAGAACGACAGTCCACATGATATGAGAAATGCTGTCATTGTCTCTCATATGAGGCGATGAACTGACGATTAAAGGAGTTACGCTCTGAGTAGTATTTGTCATAGTTTTTACTTTATGCCGATTATTTTTACGTTACACGATAGAAACGAATGCTATTTCTTTGTTTTTTGTTTTGCAATAAGGGCCTTTGTAAATTTGATGTGATGCACAATAGGCCGTTTTGCAGGGCAAATATAAGTGCAACAGCCGCATTCTTTGCATTCAAGAACATTATTCTCCAACGCAAGGGAAATATTCATGGATTCCCCCATAATACTTAACTCGCTTGGGTTGAGTCCGTATGGGCAACTGACGATGCACCGCCCGCACCGTATACATGCATGAGATTCATAGTGCGGCTGGTTTTTCAGAACAAGAATTCCACCCGTTCCCTTAATCGTCACGGCGTTATCGATGCTCCCCTGCGCAATGCCCATCATTGGACCCCCAAAGATAATCTTATTGAGGCCAACAGAGGTTCCGGTGATTTCTAATAAATCCCGGACTGGCGTTCCAATGCGGACGCGCAAATTTTGAGGTTTATTGACTCCATTCCCCGTTACCGTAATTATTCTTTCGATCAAAGGACGCTTATATTTCACCGCATTATTGATTGCAAACGCCGTTGCAACATTTATAACGACAGCGCCTGCCTCCATGGGGAGTTGAGTGGGTTTGAATTCACGACGTAATAATGCTTTAATAAGCTGATGTTCTGCACCCTGAGGGTATTTTACTTCCAATAAATCTATTTTAATGGAAGGATCTCCAGCCAGGGTATTTTTCAATAATTCGTAGACGTCTTTTTTATTCGCTTCAATGCCGATATGCGCTTTTTTACAACCAATGCATTTCATAACAAGCCGCAATCCCTCAAGGACTTCATTTGCATTGTTACGCATAACGTAATGATCGCAGGTAAGATATGGCTCGCATTCCGCCCCGTTCATCACGATAGTATCTATCGTTTTATCTTTTGGGGGAGTAAGTTTTACGTGTGTGGGGAATGTTGCGCCGCCAAGTCCTACAATACCGGCGGAGAAAACCCTTTGTCTGATCTCTTCCGGGGTGATATTTTCAGTGTCCTGTTCAACGTTTAACGTCTCAGCCCATTCTTCCTCGCCGGAATTCTCGATAACTACCGCCAGAGACTTTGCACCGGCGACAGGATGCGGATATGGCGACACATCAACGACCTTGCCGCAAACGGAAGCATGTATGTTGGAGGAAACAAAACCATGCGCCTCGCCAATTAACTGTCCGATTTTTACCTGATCCCCTTTGTTGACAATGGGTTTTGCCGGCGCGCCAATGTGTTGATTCATAAACAGATATACTTTTTTTGGAATCGGGGAGCAAATCTCACTTATTTCAGAAGTAAGCACTTTTCCATCCTCTTTGGGATGTATCCCCCCTGCAAAAGTATTCAATTTTGATTTCATTAATGCGTACATTTAGTACCTTATCAGTAATTTCTTTGCACTTTTTGGCAAAATATTAATTTTTTAATCTGTGCAATCGTTCGACTGAGCTTGCGACGAAGTCTGTGTAATCTGTTGTTCCGCCTTTCGTATTATGATATGAAAAAAAGGCTCTTATAATTTAGCTTTCAATTCTGTAAAATCAAACGAGAAAATGGAAAAATCGATACTACAGATATTCTGAAGTAATTATTCGTAACACTTTAGTTTTTTGAAAAATTCCAATAATCGCAATGTGGGGGCGAAGCATTTGCTTTAAATTGTCATAAATGCGTTCATACCCAAACGGGAAAATGCTTCGCCCCTACTTTTTCAAAAAACTAAAGTGTTACAATTATTCCGAAAGGTTGCGCCGGCGTATTATCGATAAATGTTAATAATAAAAGCTTGCACTTTTATGTAGGAATACGCTTTGAGAGGAATGATATACTGCCCGGATAGGTAACTATAGAGTATGTTTATTTATTCTTATATAAACAAATCTTCCTGGCGGGTTCAAGTTTGCAACTCAATGTCATTAAGTTAAGAATTATTGCAACACTTTGGTTTTAAAAAAAACGTATTACCGATAAGCTCCGTAGGAGCAACCTGTTTGTAGTAGATAGGGATACCATAACAGATATTAGCTCCGTCAGGAGCGGCCTGTCTTCCTGTCAATCATATACAGGCCGCTCCTACGGAGCTATTTACCTGTTGAATTTTATTGTGCTACAAACAGACCGCCCCTAAAGGGG
>NZ_CAADGZ010000172.1:0-5892 GCF_900696675.1 uncultured Candidatus Kuenenia sp.
TGACAAAAGGAAATATCCAACAGGGATAAAGGTTTCCGATCGGGAAATGGAAAAGATTAATATTGGAAAGCATAATTTCCATGGAGATTGGAATTATACAATTTCAAAAAATTGAGTCATTCACACCTTGTTATCCCATGCCATAGTTGTAAAAGTTATTATCTGACAACCCCTAATTGTACATTGTAGCACAAGCATCCTGCTTGTGGCATTTTACCCTCAAACTGGATACTTGTGTTACTATTCTTTCTCTCCCCCTTCCTGTTAATGATATTTTTACAAAAAATCGGGAATGCTCCCGTACGAAGATACGAAGGTACGAAAGATGCACTTGTTTAGAATTTCAAATCATTTTATCATTAGAATTTGTTTCGGATTTCGGATTTCGGATTTCGTGTTTCACCGTTACCGTAAATTATTTTAACATATATCCTCATAGTCACTTAATCATTGTCTATATTTATATTTTTATTGCTCTGTATGTACGTGTTTGATACAATTGCAAAACTTTTTGTAAATAATGGCAGATGCGTTCTCTTTTTAGTATAGAAAAGGAGTTGTTGAGATGGGACTTTTTTTGGGAAAAATCATAGGTCTCTATGAAATTGTTTTGATTATTAGAATCGTACTTTCCTGGGTACCGCATAATCCCTATAACCAGGCAATACAGTTTTTGTATAAAATCACTGACCCCGTATTGAATCCGGTGCGCAGATACATTCCGACGTTCAGAGGCATTGACTTCTCCCCTATCGTGGTATTCATCGGATTAGGGATTGTTAAAAGAATTATTATGGAGATGTTTTGAGGGGTATGCATTATCCCTGTCCGGGAGACAGAGGTTTTAGGCAAACAAAAAGAGATTGAAACCACAGATTGTACCGGTTCATCGTCCAAAATCTGTGGAATCTGTAGTTTCAGTAATTTCTTCTAAAATCTGACTCCTTTGTTAAAGAGAAATTCTCTGTAAAGATATAAATATCCTCTAATTTCGCTTGGAATCTCACCCTCTTCTAATCAATCCTTCTGGAAAATAAACAAAGAATTTTTTTAAGATGTTACCTGACCTGAACAAACTGAAAGTGAAATACAGGGTAAGGCGTTAGACAGGGAAGATACATTCATCATTCGTTAAATGTCATACTATTTTGTGTTCTGTTTTTCTATGATAACCGCTCCAAAAAATAAAATTATTATTTTTGATGTTGACGGAGTCCTTTTCAGAGGACATTTTCTTCTTCATTTATCAAGACGTCTTGGTCTTTTACTTTCTATCCGCACGTTCTTGTTATGCATATTGTTCAACATCGGCAAATTACCCTTCCATACCTTTATAAAAAGGGTATACCGTTCCTTTCGCAATATTCCGCTTGAACAGGCAAGGAAAGTATACGAAGAGATACCTCTTATCCAGAATGCGAAAGAAACAATTGAAATATTGCGGGGGCATGGTTATTTGGTGTTTTTAATAAGCAGCGGTGTTCCTGATGTATTTGTTAAAGACCTTGCAGCAAGGGTATCTGCAAACAATGGATATGGTATTACCGTTGGCATTGACAACGGCGCATTAACAGGGGAAATATACGGACAGCTTATTATGCCCGAGGGAAAGGTAAACATCATTGAAAGTGAATTGCAACACTATGATCTTTCATGGCATGATGTAATTGTACTGGTAGATGACCGCAATAATTCAGACATTTTGCAAAAATCGAATATAGGCATAGGAGTAAACGCTCAGTATTCAATCCGCAGGCAGGCAGATTATTTAATTGATAACAACAACCTGTCTGAACTGTTGGATATTCTGGATATAGCAGATGCAAACACATACAAGGCCCTCTTTTCAGGGATGCGTAAACAATTTGAGCATTCATGGTACCAGGAAATACGCAGAAAACTTTTACACATCATAATTGCACTTGTACCTGTTTTTTCCCAATATATCTTTATAACCACCCTATCGGTGCTTTTTTCCATAGTAGTTTTCTATTTGATTTCAGAGTTTTTGAGGGTCAACGGGCTTTCTTTTCCCCTGTTAGGCCTTGTTACGAAATCAAGTATACGTAAACGGGAGGAACGCGGCATTGCTTTTGGACCTATCACCTTAATATTGGGCGCAGCTTTTTCCATATTGATTTTCCCAAAAGAAATAGCAAGCGCTGTTATATGGATCGTCGCCTTTTCCGATGCTGCCGCAACTCTGGTGGGGAAAAGTATCGGGAAAATCAGGATACCTTATAACAGGCAAAAAAGTGTAGAAGGGTCTTTGGCGGCGCTGGCTGTTGCCATAATTTGCGGATGCATCTTCCTTCCTATTGCGCCAGCCTTAATTGCCGCCTTTGTTGCATGCTTTATTGAATCATTACCGCTAAGGGCAGCAGATAATTTACTGATGCCTGTTGGCGCCGGATTGATATTATTGTGTTTTTGAAATCCTGAAACATACATCTATGTACATTAGAAAGCCCGAATTGGTTGCCCCTGCAGGCGATATGGAGAAACTTAAAACAGCCATTGAATATGGCGCTGACTCTGTATACATTGGCGCAGAAGGTTTTAATCTTCGGATGGGCGCGGAAAATCTTACTATGCAGGAAATTCGAAATGCCGTTGATTATGTTCATGAAAAAGAGAAAAAAATATACGTTGCGCTCAATATTTATGCACGGAATTATCATATTCGCCGCATTGTCTCTTGCGTGAAAGCACTTGCGGAGATACCGGTAGATGCGGTAATCGTGTCTGATCCGGGAATTTTATTAACGATAAAAGAAATAGCTCCTCACATAAAAATCCATCTTAGCACACAGGCAAACACCACAAACTTTAAATCACTCGAATTTTGGCGTCAACAAGGTATAAAAAGAGCCGTCCTTGCCCGTGAATTAACACTTGGAGAAATTGAAGAAATTATTGCCAATACCGCAGTAGAGACCGAAGTATTTGTACATGGTGCTATGTGTATGGCGTATTCAGGGCGTTGTTTATTAAGCAGCTATATGTCAAACCGGCATGCAAATTTAGGCGATTGTTCGCATTCCTGCCGTTGGAAATATGTGCTGAAGGAAGAAAACCGGCCTGGGGAAACATTTCCTATTATTCAGGATGAAACAGGCACTTACATTTTAAGTTCAAAGGATTTATGCATGCTTGAATATATTCCAGAATTAGTGTCCGCAGGTATTACTGCATGGAAGATTGAAGGACGCATGAAGAGCCAATACTATGTAGCCTCCGTAACAAGAATCTATCGCGAGGCATTGGACCGTTATTTTTCTGACCCTGAAAATTACGTAATTGATGAGCAATGGTTATCTGAACTGGAAAAGACGAGTCATCGTGAATTTGGCACCGGATTCTTTCTGGGATATCGTGAAAATAATCCGCAAGTCAGCCACCAGGACCATGCCTATATTAAAGAATATGAATTCCTGGGGATTATTAATAATGTATCTAATGATAACATCGCAGAAATATTAGTAAAAAATACCATTAAGGAAAATATCCCTATCGAAATAATGGGCAAGAAATTAAAGGACGATTTTGAAGAGCCGTACCTGAAGATGAGGAATGAATTGAATGAACCAATAAAAATAGCGAATGCCGGACAGAAAATATTCGCAAAATTATCGCAGCCCGTTCATAAATATTTTATACTAAGAAAATGTGGTTAATTTAAAATCTAAATCGTTCCCGTGGCGGCTGGAGTTCCCCCCCATGCCGCCTCTGAATTAAATGTAATATGATAGTAATCAACGTTTATTTTCTACATTTTTATTAAAAGAGAAAGAATATTAGAAATGAACCAAAAAATAGCCCTACTCCTTGTTTTATTAATAGTCTTTACTGGATGCAGCAGCAGTTCGAAAGAATATTTAAATAATCTATCGCCCTTTAAAAGCGAGGGGAAAACGCTCGAACCAAAGAAAGGCGCAAAGGTTACTGAGGCAGACAAATATGAACAAATATTTGTCTGTTCCGGAGACATTAACGTTGCCTATCAAAATATGGGGCAGGTGAGCCTTGGTGAGTATGGGTTTTCAGGGCATGATGTCCTGGCAAAAAAAATAAAAGAGAAGGCATTTCTGGTTGGAGTACAGGCGGTAATAAATGTGCAATATGATACAGGATACGCAAAAACCTACCGGTCTTACGGAGAACTTGGCGGCACTGATTATGGTGTAAATAAGACATCGTGGGTGAAGGGGACAGGCATTGTTCTTATAGAAAAACATGATCCCATTGGTTTAATTGTATGCAGCCTGACCAGGGAAAACAAAGAATGGTTTCGGTTTAAACCTAGTCAAAGCGGCGTTCTGGTTGTCAGCGTTCTTGAAGGAAGTGTTGCTGCAAAAGCGGGGATTAAAACGGAGGATCTCATTATGGACTGGAACGGAGAAAAAATTACGACGAAAAAACAATTTGCCATGTTAACGGAAACTTCCGCCAACAAAGAAGCAAAACTTACTATACTGCGTTCAGATGGCATTATTGTTGTTA
This sequence comes from uncultured Candidatus Kuenenia sp., assembly GCF_900696675.1. Taxonomy (NCBI): domain Bacteria; kingdom Pseudomonadati; phylum Planctomycetota; class Candidatus Brocadiia; order Candidatus Brocadiales; family Candidatus Brocadiaceae; genus Candidatus Kuenenia; species uncultured Candidatus Kuenenia sp. Next base: position 4,504 of record NZ_CAADGZ010000172.1, read on the forward strand.
CTTTGCGTATTCCTGAACACGATTCTACCATTAATACTTCGCAGGTATCTGAACCATTGCGTAAGGAGATCGCTTCAACCCCGGTAACTGCCCCGCACAAACCGCCTATAAGAAAATCTGAATTAAAGTCCGCAGAGGTACACAATGAGATTGGCGACCTTTTACTGCGAAAGGGAATGTATCAGGAAGCAATGGAAGAATACAAAAAAGCTGTTGAAGCCGACCCATATAAAGCGCTCTCTCATTTTAATCTGAGCATCGCATATGAAAAGCTGGGTTTAAAAAGGGAAGCGGATGAGGAGTTTGCCCTTTATAAAAAATTAAAGGTGCAAAAAAATTGAATTGATATCATGAAATAAAAAATATGAAGAAATTACTGGTAAGTACTAATAACCATTTTTGTTGTAAAAAATATATGCCTTTCATTTTATTAAAAAGCATTTTTCTCTTTTTTTTAACGATATCCTCTTTTTGCCTGCTAAAAGAATCCTTTGGCGAGAATCTACTCAAAAATGGCGATTTTGAAACCGGCAATACTTCGGGCTGGATATGTTGGGAAACATTTCCATGGGACGGCGATGGCATTCCGGTGAAACATCCAGCAAGAGTAGATATTCATGTTCCGGGGACAATAGGAGTTCCCACACCACCGGTAATAAGCGGTTTATACGCTTTAACACAAGAGGTAACCGCTGAAGGAACAGCCCGCGGCGGTATTTATCAGGAACTGAATGTCAATGCACATTCTACCTATGTGCTGACGGGTAGCATGGCATTCTACGGTGATAATATTGGAGATATTACTATTATAGGCTTACTTGACGGGCAGTGGAACCCTGTAAATACTTCAACCACTCCTTTTAAATTTTATATTGGCGGCGACACGGTTTCTTCATGGACTAAATTTTCACTCTCAATTATTCCGTCAAAAAATATTATTACCGTATTTACCGAAACATGCCAGGATTGGGGATATGGGTATGTGGCAGGCTGGTATGACAATCTCTCCTTACAATTTGTCTACGAAAACAGCAAACCTTTCTCATCGGAAAAAACTCCGCCAGAAGTCCAGAAGTAATAATAAAATCCAATCCAATCCAATCAGAAAATTCAATAGCATTTAACATCCTGAAATAAGACAATGAGTAATGATTAGTAACACTTTAGTTCTATGAAAAATAAAAAATGCTTGTTCCCATCACGGCGCTGTCAAAGTTTTCCATAAGCGCATAATATACAAAGATATGTAAAAAAACGTGGACATTCCCCCTAAAATATTTTATATTATAGGGCATGAACCAGCATACAACACCAATCGATAACACACACAACGAACTACTTCATTCAATTACCGTTCGTCCTGTTTCACAAAACGACCAGGCAAATTGG
>NZ_CAADGZ010000173.1:0-5787 GCF_900696675.1 uncultured Candidatus Kuenenia sp.
TATTTAAAAGGATTTATGCTTTGAAAAATCCTTGATTAATACCATACAATAAGTAGGATGCCGAACGCAAAGGCATACAAAATATATCACTTTATGAACGGTTTCAGTGGTTTTTAACAAAGTAATGCTTATCACTTCTCTTTATAATAGCGACTACATTGCCAAACCACCATCGACATTAATTACCTGGCCGGTAATGTATTTTGCATCTTCAGATAAGAGGAATTTTACCAATTTTGCAACTTCCTCCGGCAAACCAAATCTTTTTACCGGAATCATTTCAATCATCTTTGTTTTATATTCCTGCGGCAAAACGTCCGTCATGTTCGTTTCAATAAACCCACAGGCAATGGCATTCACCGTAATATTCGCCTTGCCCACCTCCTTTGCCAATGCCTTGGTAAAGCCAATCATGCCGGCCTTGGAGGAAGAATAATTCACCTGACCGGCCATTCCCATAATGCCGCTTACCGATGTTATATTAACAATGCTGCCAGACTTCTGTTTTATAAAAGGCATTATCAATGCCTTTGAGAAATTGTATACGCTCTTAAGATTGGTATTTATTACGTCATCCCAGTCACTTTCCGACATAAGCGCCAGGAGTTTGTCACGGGTGATGCCTGCATTGTTTATCAGAAAATCTACTTTCCCAAATAACTCTTTCACTTCTTTTACCATATCCTTCGCGCCGTTAAAACTCACCGCATCCACCTGAAACGACTTCCCTTTCACTCCCAATGTTTCAATTTCCTTCACCAGCGCATTGGCCGCCTCCACATTTTTGCTGTAATTAAAGGCAACATTGCAACCATTCTTTGCAAGTTCCCATACAATAGCTTTGCCAATCCCGCGTGTACCGCCAGTTACAATGGCTACCTTGTCCTTGAATTGCATAAAAAATCTCCCGTAGTAATTTGTTTTGTTTAATAAATGATTTCGAAAAACATTACAGGGTATGTTAAAAACATTGATGGAAAACCCTTTTTGAATCTCTGAATTTCAGGCGCATCCCCATACAAACACCCTCATAACCTGATCGTTATCGATCAATCAACGCCCTTCATTGCTTTTAACCCACTCTAAACCTGAGTCAATTAATAATTTTATTGCTTTTAACTCTTCCAAAGAATTAAAACGGCATACAGCGCCAACACCATATCCACCCGAAGAAAACCCTTGCCATGAGTAACCACTCTGCGAAAAACCTATTCTGAATGTGTCTCTCGTTGTAAATGCAACTTCTGTGTTTAGTCTGCGCACAGCCTTCCATTTATTAGACAGACTTATCATATATTCCGCTGCATTGGCCACATTTTCAATTTCATCCAGATCAACAAAAACAGTTTTTCTCTGTTCATTCCTTCCTCCCTCATAAACAATAACCTGAAAACCGCTTATTTTTTTATTTGCACTGATTGGTTCGTAAGAGACAATGGCCTTAATTTCAACGTATGACCCATAAGTGCCTTCAACCTTGCCCAAATCGACACTTTCTATGACAATTAACGTCTCAACTTTCGATAGAAAAGCCTCCAATTTTGTTGCAGGTTCATTTGCGGCTGCAATTGTTTCATGCCCCGGAGATATTAAAAAAAAGAGCGTTATTACGGCATACAAAATAAATATACATTGCTTTTTCATAAGCTTTTCTTGTTCAAACGTGCTTTTTATGCCGATTGCAGGTCATTTTTACATAAGCAAAAAGATCCTTCTGCCAAATCATAACAGGGCTGTGCATATGAAATATTTTTCTTTCCATAACCCCTTTTTCCCTGATAGTATTCTTTCATGCTTTTTATGGGGCAATCACGAGGGTTACCCCTACTGTGCGGTAAGCGGTAAATTGGTTTTTTGCATGTTAACAAACTCCATGTATGGTTTTCAATATAAAACAACTATCCCCGATAATAGCCACAGGTGCGACATCTGGCAACCATGTAAACGTTTCCCTTTCTAAGATAAAATTTATCTACCTGTATAATTATGGAAGATTCTCTTTCAACAATAGACGACATTGACTCTTTAAAAACCTTCGTCAGAAAAAAATATTACTATCTTGGGCAAAACAAGCAACAAGAGATATCCCGCCTTATCTTTGAGATTGCAAAACGTGAAAAGGTTGGATTTTCACTTGTTTTTGAACAGATTCCCCCACCGCCAAGCCGTTTCTCTTTCATTAAAAGTTATTTGCTGGAACGGCGTTATCCTTTGCTTCACCAAAATGGGGTCAAAATAAGCCAGACTTTTTGCGACGTCGATATAAATCCCTCCTTAAGGGTTAATCTCACTACGAAACAAATCATCACGCCGAAACAGTTTTTTGTAGAAGAATCCGTTTTGTCTACCGAAACCGTTCAGCGAATACGCGACAAATTCCCCAACAGTACTTTTACCATGATAGCGTCCTACCGTGAATACGTGAAGAAGAAAGCATTTACTATTGCCGATTACAACAGAAGGCTGGAAAATTTCTTTATTATACGCGAAAAATTTGACTTTTATAAACACTGTCCATGTTCAAACAACTCCGCATCGTGCGGATATTTTGTAATGAATTTAGGGAGCGGATGCCCATATGAATGCACCTATTGCTTTCTTCAAAACTATATTAACTCGCCTGGGATTGTGCTACCGGCAAATATAGAGGATTTTTTCACCGTCTTCAGGAATTTAAAAAAAGACATGCGCCTCGGATCAGGAGAATTAACCGATTCCCTTGCATTCGACCACATTACGGAGTATTCGCCTAAAATCGTGAATTTCTTCCGGCAATATCCCAAAAGCACTTTCGAGTTCAAAACAAAAAGCAACAATGTGCGCTTGCTCACTTCAGCACCCGGAGCAAAGAATATTATCATTTCATGGTCATTGAATCCGCAAAAGTTGATCGACACCGCAGAGTATTTTACCGCTTCCCTGGAGGAAAGGTTAGAAGCAGCGCAAGCATGCACAGCGGCGGGATATCGTGTTGCTTTCCACTTTGATCCGATTATCTGCTATAGTGGATGGGAGACAGATTATGAAGTATTAATCAATACCGTCTTTACCAAAATTGAATCAAACACTATCGCGTGGCTGAGTTTAGGAACATTGCGCATATCGCCTCAATTAAAAAAAATCATTGAAAACCGGTTTCCCGAAAATGCCCTGCTTGACGAAGAATTATTAACCGGTTTCGACGGAAAATTGAGGTATCCGGCAGAGATAAGATCATTTATATACACCACTATGAACTCATGGATACGGAAAAACAACAAAAGTGTTCCCGTTTATTTATGCATGGAGGAAAGAGAAATGCATAGAGACACACATCTCTCCCTTAAACATGAAACAAAACAGACAACGGTAATTTTTTAAAAGAGGGGATGATACATTTCGTGCCAGGGGAAAACCACCGTGAATGGATCTTGAGGCATTCAGATATTTATGTGCAGATAAGATTACAATGAGTGGAAAACTATTCTGTAATGTGTATTATTATCGGTGCAAAACTTTGTTTAACAGAAGATAATATGCAGGCAATCAAGAGGTTTCGACCCGGTTTCTCCCGTTTTTCCTGGATTTGTATAGTGCATCATCTACGGCATTTACCAAGGTTTCTCAGGTTCCATATTGCGGAAAAGACGCAATATACTTACGGTCAGTCGATACGTTTGTCCGTAAACAATCGTGCCAAAACAGGTAACTTCAATTGATTTACGAATTCCTTCTGCTTTTTCTTTTGCCTGCGATACATCTGCTCCCGGCATTATAATTACAAATTCTTAACCACCATATCGTGCCAATACATCTGAAGTTCTTAAAGAATTATTTAATATCTTAGAAACTTCCTACAATACCCGGTCGCCAGCCGTATGACCATACGTATCATTAATACTCTTAAAGTGCCATATCCAAAAGAAGCAAACATACAGACTCATAGCGCCTTTTCGTTAAAGCCAATTGTTTTTTCAACATTTCATCAAAGAATCTTATGTACTGAAACCGTAGCTATTCAGCGTAATTTATTAAACTACCTGAGATCAGAGCACAACTCGTTCCCAAACAGATACTTCACTGTTTTCAATATTCCACTCACAACTGCTTAATTGAGCAATCTTCTGGGCATGGGCAAGCGTATTCTTGCTTTTACGCCACTCTTCTTACATAAATTTTCGTTCAGTAATATCTGTTATTGCCGCTATATAGACGCTGCTTTCCTCTCTTTTCCCGACATCAGAAAAAAACAGGGGAATTCCTATGCACAATACCCACGTAATCTTCACATAAGGATAAATAAGGCGAAATTCCGATTTAAATGTTTTCTTGTTCTTTACTGCATCTGCCCATTCTTTACAATACGCGTGTGAGGTTAATCCCCCCCATGCAGTACGCCCATCCATCCGTTTCCCAGAGATTCATCCGTGGTAAGCCCTGTAATCTTGCACCATTGTTCATTGACAAATAGAAAATTCCATTCAAAATCAGTATAAAAAATTCCAACCGGCAGAATATTTGTTATTGTGCGAAAACGTCTTTCGCTTTCACTGAGTAATTCATTCTTTTGCTTGCACTAAATCAACAAGGATTTCAGTTTATTGATATCCGGGGACAAAGATTCAACATTCTCCATCAAACTGTTTTTTTTTATAAGATGCACTCATTTTTTCCCACCGGACGCAAGTAAACTTCCCACAGCAACGCAAATAATTTCCATGACCATCTGGAAACATTCGCGATGTAAAGGAATACGCACTTCCTGTTTTATTAATGATTATTAAGACCTGATTAATAGAAGATTACATTAAGTGTAAAACAATATATTGATCACCATATTTTTCAATATTGTTTACCATTGTTTGTAAATTACTTAAATGTTCTTCTTCCGACTTGAGAATTTCTTCTAAAAGCATTCTGCTTCCATGGTCTTTTTCGTTAAAACATATTGTTATGCCTTCATTTAATCTTGCAATAGCTTCAACTTCAATATCTCTATTAAGTTTTAACATTTTAACAATATCAAACTGTTTTTCTTCAGGCAAGGCATGTTTTTGGTTTTTAACTATTTCCCCTAAAAACAATATGCGCCCCGCTAACATTTCAGCATGCTTCATTTCATCTATTGCGTCTTTTTTAAGCATTTCTGCAAGTTTATTTAGACCCAAATCTTCACACTTTGTATGCTGATCCATATATATGCCTATAGCGCCTATCTCTGCTGTATATACCTCACACAACATTTTGTAAACTTTTTCATTCACACTACCCATTTTATCCTCCTTTTAATCTCTGGTTTTATTATATAATTCACTTTCTGTTTGTTCTACATTTCTAACTAGCATTTTTATTGAGCAGTATAACCACCATCAATAACCAATTCACTTCCGGTAACAAATTTTGATTAATCCGACACCAGGTAAAGAATTCCATATGCAATATCCAGTGGTTCGCCAATATGTACTTATTGGATGTAAACTGTCAAGATGTTCTCTAAAACCGTGTGTTTCTTTACCTGACGCGTCTACTAATGGTGTCTAAATGTAACTATTCAGCGTAATTTATTAAACTACCGGGGAGATCAGAGCACAACTCGTTCCCAAAAACCTTGTACTGAACATAGTGAAGTATCTGTTTGAGAACGAGCCGTGTATCGTTTAAGCTGAGTAATTATCTTTTATTTGTACCTAAATCCTGCAAACGATTTTCGCAATGCGAAAATCAGTATTTTCCACTACCAAGATTGGCAAAAAGCGATAACAGATATCCGTTTTTTAGCAATTGTGGTAGCGCTATTGTACTACTTTA
>NZ_CAADGZ010000174.1:0-5787 GCF_900696675.1 uncultured Candidatus Kuenenia sp.
TCATAATGGCTGGAGGGTGTCAATGCCTATATTTACTAGTTGTAACGGCTATTACCGTGACATACACAAAGACACTACAACGATACTATTGGTACTATACAATACCATGTTATTTGTGGTCGCTCCCTAAGTTAGTGAAGCCTGTCCTGAGTTTATCGAGGGGTGAAGCAGACCCATCAATCACATTTTCATTTATTTTGATGGGTTCGCGCCAATTAACCCATCCTTGATTGAGTTAATAATTAAGCATGGTGTCCCTTAATATCCTTATTAATAGATTGCCAATTGAAAAATGAAGGTCCCTGCTGACTCAAGAATTGTGTAGGGTCAAGGAATGGCGAGTTGCATTAGGTATCCCCTTGGCTGTTGCTGCCGTTTCCAGCTTTGTGCCCGTTTAGGTTCTCCATAGCACTTTTCCATCCCCTGCCACATCAAACCGTACGTGAGGCTTCGTCGTGAGCTCAGCCGAACGGTTTTCCCTCATACGGCTTCCCTGCTCCCTTCTCAGCAAGGCATTATACACCTATCGATATGGAGCAGCTTTCGGGTAGATATATCCCCTTACTCCACCGCTTCCAGCCGAAACCACTCAGTGCTTGTCAGTCTTCGCCTTGATGTATATCTTCCTCCTCAGTTCCTGCAGACTTATAGAAGCATTTGTCATTCTTCCCTGCCTCACCGCTAAAGAAAGATTTAGAATACAGCAGATCCCCTTCGCTCCGGCAAGGTTATGCTGTCCTTGCCATCTCCACTACTACGGGCTCATCCGCCACCCTCTTGCCTGTCAGTCTACTTCGCCCTTCGACTTATAAGGCTTACATTCGCTCCTGATATTTCTATCAGGGACAAGGAGGGTTTCCCCAGTTGATACTGCTCCCTTCTATCCGTGTCGCCGCTGATACCCCGCCACCGTTCTTTTACCTATTAGCCAGTTTAGGTGCGTGAATTCCGCCTTCGCCTACTATTGACAGGCTCGGCCAGTGGTTCCTGACTTTCACGAGGCTACCTCTACGTTCACGTACGTTACAACCCGGATATTCGCTCGCCGGCCTTACGCCGACTTTGTAGATGGGCTTCAGAAGGCAACGTTTCCATCACCCCCTGCCATCCAAGCTACATGGCTCCGGCTTTTACCACAACGGGACTTTCACCCGTTAGAAAACAGTACCCTTCCCTGGGCACGCCAATAGATTAGGTTTTACCCCAAATGTCTGATTTCATAACCCCATATATTCACTGCATCGAATTATACATTTTCTAAATTTTTTAATGCATCTTCTATTGAAACTTTTGCACTCTCTGCGTGTTTTTTAATTTCTTCGTAATAGGTATCCGCCTTACCTGTGCCTGAGTTTGAAAGTGCAAATTGTGCCTGACTATTTACCTTGTTTATATTTACATACGCCAGACAAATGGCATCAAACTTAGTTTTATCAATCTTAACTATTTCATATTTAAAACTATCCCACAAACTATTAGATAGTTGAATATAGAAAATACTACGATTGTCACCAGAAGTAATCTTTACTTCCTTTGTATCCTCACAATAAGCATCTAATATGGATTTATTCTCTTTTAATTCTGTTTTTATTGCAGATATACTATTTTGAAATGTTTTTTCTTGTTCAGCTTTACTCTCTAATTTGATGGAATAATAAATAGCTACCAATGTAATGCCACCGCCAATTAAAGCACTAATAATTGGTATTATGATGTTTTTAGACCAGTTCCATAAATCATATTTACCTGAGTATATATATGAAAGATATGATAAAAAACCTAAAATTAAAAGCGCGAAAATGGAAATTATTATGCATACTTTAGGTATATTTTTCATAATATGAACGGCTTGTGCCATGGCCTCCAGAGAGTTTCTTTTATAGTTTTTAAACATTGCGTAGACGACAAGGAGAAACATTGCAAATTGTTTTTTAGTAAAACATGATGCAAAATGTTCAAGAAATTTATTTAATAACGATATGTTTGTTCTGAAAATACTCAAATCCTTTGCTCCGGCAATTGATTGTGTAAGAAATTTACAAGTGCAATTAATACCGGAAGTAAAGGCTAAAATCAAAAGTAAATATTTGTCGCAAAGCATTGATAAGTCATAAGTTGTGGCCGACTCTACTTACAACTCAGAAATATTTTTCCAGACGTATTCTTTAACAAAGTAATGTTATTAACTTTCCTTGCAATCTGGCGGTTTGGATAACGCCTATATTGGCTGTAAAAACTTGAATATACGGCTAGAATGCCAGCTTTCCGGCAATCTGTAGGGGCGTATTGCAATACGCCCCCTGCTTTCAGTCGATTAAAATATACCCTTCCTGATTAAATATTTCAAGCCTTCCCTTATTTTTCTTGACAGCCTATCTCATGAGTGAAATAATCACTTACCCCACCAAACTAAGATAATTATTTATGGAGGATAAAGCACATAATAATGAACTTTTTAACGAAAATCTTTCATGTAATCACAATATTATGACAAATAAGATTATAGGGCAGGTAGAAAATGCCTTTATAAAAATAGGCTATAGCAAAAATCTGATACAGAAGGATTATAAATACGTTGATTTATTTTCCTCATGTACGCCTATTCGTACGGTAAATTATGCGCTATTTGGCCAGGAACCTTTTGATTACCGTTCTGCCTGCTTTGGTATCCAAATAGCAGCACCCAATCGTTCTACAGATGATGTAGCAAATGAATTAAAATCGCTTGGAGCGCCTCAGATTTTTATCATTAACAACGGCAAAACTGAACGATGGGCTATAACGGAAAGTGAACCTCTTCTTAAAGATAAGTATGAAACTGCCTGCCTGCCTAATGTCATTGCACAAAACTTGAGAGACTGGGAACCCCAAGCTATCATACGGGCAAAATCGGGATTTGCCCGACCGGGGCCCCGTCAGTTAGATTTTGTTGATATCGGATTACTTCCTGCCATAGACTACAAAGCTTCTCAAAAAATAGACCACTTGCTTCGGGCTGTACTTAATTATGCTGAAGAAGACTTTCATGAACGAGATTTACTATTTGATGCACCTGCGGTTTTTCAAGTTGTCTTTAGTCTTTTGGCTGCAAAAGTACTCAAAGATCGCAATATCTGCAATGCGAAAGGGATTGATTTTTCTATTCCACAAACGGCATTGCAGGCAATATATGAACATTACGGTTTTTCTTTAACTACACCGGCTTCAAAAATTCCAGAACTAACTCTTGAGTCAATATCACAAAAAATTGGGAAGATTTTCCCGCTGAATAATATATCAGTAGATACTCTTACATACATTTATGAAAATACATTTGTCTCTCAAAAAAGCCGTCAAGAACTTGGAATTCATAGTACCCCATCTTATGTTGCTGATTACATTCTTTCGCAAATTCCGATAGAGGATTTACAAAGAGAACAGTGGCACGTCACAGATCCTATGTGTGGGCATGGTATTTTTCTTATTGCAGCAATGAGAAGAATGAAAAGCCTATTGCCAGGAGATTGGGACAGTAAACAACGGCATACATTTTTCATTAAACATTTACATGGAATAGAGATTGACCCATTTTCCGTTGAAGTAGCCCGTATGTGCCTCATGTTAGCTGATTTTCCCGAATCAAATAGCTGGGATTTACAAAGACAAGATATATTTGCCGATAATATCCTCGAAAATAGTATGGCGAAAACTATGATACTTGTAGGCAACCCACCTTTTGAAAACATCAAGGGCAAAAGACCTGAAACCCCAAAACCAGCTGAGCTTTTACACAGAACGCTTCCGATTTTACCAAACAATGCATTAATTGGTTTGGTTTTACCACGTAGTTTTTTAGATGGTTCTGACTATAAAAACGAACGAACTGCCTTGCTCAGTAACTTTAAAATAATTTCCGTTACGTGTCTTCCTGACCGTGTCTTTTTATATTCTGATATGGAAACTACAGTTATTGTTGCCAGAAAACAGCAGGCACGAAAAAACTGGAATATGTTGTATAGAGAAGTTAGGGACAGCGAACGAGATGACTTTCAGATTCGACATGGTGTTACATGGGAAGACAATGTTCCACAATCTTACCTCAAAGACAAAATGCAAGGGCGTCTTGTTGTGCCATTGTTGCGTGAAATTTGGGAACGATTAGAAGGATATACACGTTTTGGTGAAATAGTTGATATAAGCATAGGCGTTCAATATAAACCAAATTTAGGAAAAGAAAGGTTATGTGAAATAATCCGTGATGTGCCTTTTCCTGGTTCAAAACCAGGCATTTCAAAAGTCACAAAAGGATTCATGCAATTCATTGCTGAAGATACAGTTTATATGTCGACAGACAAACAATATCGAAGATTTGAAACATCTACAGCTTGGGAACTACCGTGGGACAAACCAAAGGTTATAGTTCCTGCTTCGCGCATGTCCAGGGGACCGTGGCGATATGCAGCCGCATTAGACAAAAACGGTTGCATTGTAAGCCGAAGATTTTATAGCATTTGGCCAAAATCTAAAACCTTTGATGTTGCTATGTTAGCGACATTGCTGAATTCTCCAATTGCAGTAGCATTCATTTATGCCCATAGCTTTCAAAAGGATATTCCAAAAAGAGTATACACCGATATACCTATTCCCGAAATATCCATTGATACTAAACAAATTATTGATTATCTCGTGAATCATTATTTAAAAGTGTTAAGGAAAGATGAGACAGAAGCCAAGAAAACATTACTTCAGATAGACGCTGAGATACTAAAACTATATAAACTTCCTCCACGATTGGAACGTCAACTTTTAGATATTTTTTGGGGTCACCAACGCCCTGTACCCTTTGAATTTAAAGGCTACATCTCCCCAGAAATCAATGCATGGATTCCTCTTCATATTTACATATCAGAGCAATTTAATAATGCAACACCTGATAAAATTATGGAAAGAATTCCACTTATCCGTGATACTGAGTTTATAAATTATCTTAAAAAACTGGGAACAGAAGAATAAGTGAAACAGGATTACTATCTTCTTGATACAAATATTCTTGGATATCTTGCTGAATTAAAAGTAGGCGGAAATAGTCCTGAATGCAAAGCCTTAGAAAAACATTGGAATGGATTACCGCAACCACATAATACAAGAATTTTTTTATGTCCCATAACCATTGGCGAGGTCGAATATGGGCTTCGTGTCAGGTCTTATAATAGACCGGAACAGCATGAGCAAGCGCGTCAAATATTATCTTCATTTCCTGCTTTTGACATAAATATCAATATAGCACGTGACTGCTATGCCGACCTGCGTGCAAAACTCTTCGATAAATATGCCCCAAGAGATCGAAAAGGAAAAAGTTGTAAAAAGAGGATAAGAGAATGGCGTGATCCTACTACTGATAAGGAATTGCAAATGGATGAGAATGATCTTTGGATTGCTGCTGTAGCAATGGCGCACAATCTTGTGCTTGTGACCCACGATAAAATGAATGCAATAAAAAGCATAACAAGTTCGGATTTACGATTTGAAGATTGGCTAACGTAACGGTTATTGAAAGATTATCCTCCCTCTCCCAGAAATGCCTTATACAGTAAGGCAGGTGTGAATGCTGCTAATTCTGACTCTGTCTCATCCAGTAATCTTCTGCGTTTTTCTGCTTTTAATTTGCCAATAGCGCTATATACTACTATCCATCAATTTCTTGTTTTTTATGCGTGTTTTTCATGCCGCCATTTCCGTAAGTGCTTTAATATCAAGGGCTGAAGCGGTCATCAGTGAACAAGAGAACTTCTGGCCTTTCTCCGTCAA
>NZ_CAADGZ010000175.1:0-5712 GCF_900696675.1 uncultured Candidatus Kuenenia sp.
TTAAAAACAAATGTTTAAGTTTTTTCAAAAATATTAACGAGTATACAGATGAATTGTCTACTCTTTTAACTGAAAATTTTCAAATTATTGGCGAGCAAATTTCGAAAACCTGATTTGTTTGACTATATCTCTATTGTCTCGCTAAACGCCGCTATTTTATCTAACGATGGCTTCCCGTACAAATTTTCAATATCTTTCATTTCTTCCTTTGAAATCAAAGGTATATTTTTAAGAAATATCTCCACAATTTCTTCGTGCAAAACCTCTCTTACCGCTTCTTTAATAAGTTTATAAAGTTCTTCTTTTTCTGTAATAACTTTCATGAAGCTAATCCTCCCGTTAATCTTATTTAATTTTATCTTGGAAAAAGGAGACACATCCCACTTATTGAGAATTCATGGGACGCCATACTTAATTTTGGAGATGCTTCTTTTCCTTTTGAGACCTCTTTGGGCCAGGTTTTTGCTTATGGAGTATTCTTCCAGGAGCATTTTCAAGCTGGACTAAAAAACTGTCAGCGCCAGGAGGTCTTCCGGTTCGCCCATGACATCGAACCTCTTCGACTTCTTCTTCCGATAGACCGCTGGTAAGAAAATCGTCCCACTTGCCAAACATCTCAAGCAACGACTCTACATGCACAAGACGGTCGTCTCCCCCAGCAAGGGTGGTACAGGCATTCCTGCCTGTATTCCGCACAGGCAAAATGCCTGTGCCACGGCTAAGCACAAATGGGTTTTGTCTATTGGGAAAGAGGCAAAACGTCCTTACCGCAGGCGTCCTCTCCAGCCTTCCCGGAAGTTTACGCGACGTGTGTAGCGTCGATGCACTTATCCAATCGCCTGACTAAGCCCATTTTCAGAGGGCGGAACCGCAATCAGGTGTAAATGGTTTGGCGGCAAGCAATATGCCCATATTTCAATGTCCCAGCGCCTACACCACTGAGACCTCAAGTCTATGTAGCCTCACAATCCTAGTCGCAGAAGAATGCCTGCAAACGTCGATTTCCTCGTTGAGTAATTATGATGTGACGTTTCCGGAACTACCACATGCGCAATTCTGGACATGAACACCTCTTAACTATTTTAATAATGAAGTCAATAATTATGTATGATGTCCCCAGAACTATCAGTCAATTGACGCCTCACTATATTTTGATTAAAGAAAAGTGGATTATGGAAAATAACGATAAATATAGCCAAACAAATATGATTTTAGAGATTTGGCGATAAAATGGCTTTCTAAAAAACAGATTTATTTGACTAGGCATATTATCAAACACACCCCTAAATCCCCTCTTGATAGAGGGGACTTCTTATCTCCCCTCTAAAAAGAGGGGCCGGGGGTGTGTATATTTTTCGAAAACCTTATTTGTTTGACTATATCTTTACGATGTAATACACGCATAAAAACCAGTGTATTATTATTCAATCTAACTCCTATTCTATATTCCCCAATACGAATCCGGTAATATGGTTTGTTATTTTTTAACTTTCTTAAATTCTTCACTTTGTCTATATCAGGTAATTTGGGAATATCTTCGAAAACCATAGTTTTAATTTTCTCATAATAATGGGAACCTTTTAGCGCTCCCAAATCCTTTATAAAACTTGATATATACTCCGTCTTCATTTCTTTTCAAGTTCATTTAATGCCTTTTCCAGGCTCATAGACGCTTCATTTTCAACCTCATTCATTGCCAGAACTAATCCTTCATCTTCAACCCAATCAAGAAAACGTTGATAATCATCAAAATCCATAATTATTTTGGTAATGTGCCCTTTAGAATCTGTTATAAATTCTTTTGCAAATGGAAGGGTTTTTGTTTTCATCGTTTTTTCTCCAATAAATTTTTATTACCATCAAGTCAATTAACACTAAGGCAATCATACTTATCAACCCTTGACGAATTCAGGGACGCCATACTCAATTTTGGAGATGCTTCTTTTCCTTTTGAGACCTCTTTGGGCCAGATTCTTGCTTATGGAGTATTCTTCCAGGAGCATTTTCAAGCTGGACTAAAAAACTGTCGGGTGCATTCCCGATTGTTTGTAAGCGTTCATGGAGTCGGGGCAAAACAACCCTGACAGGGTTTGAAACCCTGTCAGGGTTAACACTACTGCAACGTTTCATAAAACATGGCGGAAATCACAAAAAATCGGGAATACACCCAAAACTGTCGGCGCTAAGAGGTCTTCCGGCTCGCTCATGACATCGGGCCTTTTCAACTTCTCCTTCCGATAGACCTCTGGAAAGAAACTCGTCCCACTTGCCAAACATCTCAAACAACGGCTCTACAGGCACAAGACGGTCATCTCTCCCAGCAATGTGCGCGGATGCGCTACCCCATCGGTGCCCCTGCAGTTTCTTAACTAATGTTGCTCTCACCGGATTCAGTTCAGCATAGCGTGCGGCAAGTACAAATGGGTTTTGTCCATTGGGAAAGAGGCAAAACGTTCTTGCCACAGGTGTTCTCTCCAGCCTTCCCAGAAGTTTACGCAACGTGGTAGCGTCGATGCGCTTCTCCAATCGCCTGACTAAGCGTATTTTCAGAGGGCGGAACCGCAATCGGGTGTACATGGTTTGGCAGCAAACAATATGTACATATTTAAATGTCCCAGCGCCTACACCACTGAGGCATCAAGTCTATGTAGCCTCATAATCCTCGTCGCAGAAGAATGTCTGCAAATGTTGTTTTCCTCGTTGAGTAATATGATGTGGCGTTTCCGGAACTACCACACGAGCAATTCTGGATATGAACATCTCCTAACTATTTTAATAATGAAGTCAATAATTATGTATGATGTCCCCAGAACTATCAATTGCACTGGAAACTTTGTTTCCAGTGAGGGTCTGACTTGACAAATTACAAACTGTCTTAACCCTGTGATTTTATTTCCTATCTATCAGCAAACAGGCGAGAAACAGGGGTTTCTCGAACAAACGCATTCCCAAACATATACTTCACTATGTTCAGTACAAGGTTTGGGTACGAGCCGTGTATCGTTTACGCTGAATAGTTACCTTTTTTTAGATGAGGATGGTCTTCGATAATTTCATCAGGAGTTATACCACCGCCTAATTTACAGAGTATATGTTCCACAGCAATACGGGTACCTTTAATTACAGACTTCCCAAACATATCCTTTCATGTAAGTTCATTCCTCACTCCTCTTTTCATTGTTTTCGCTGCGAGGTGAATTTTTCATTTTATGTTAATCCTCTCCTTTGATTTCTTCTATAATTTCTTCAAGGGGTTTTTTGTCGAATATCTTTGTTCTGTCTTTGGTGTAATCTCCATAACCTTTTTCGTATTCCAAAATGAATAGCGTTGCGCCGCTTGCTCCTAAACGTTCAACGAGGGCGTCCCATCCTATCTCTTTAACCTCACTAATTGTCTTCGCCATATTGCATTACCTCCTCCAGAAATTTCAATATACTACAAACCTTCACTCTAAGCATTTCTGAGAATTCTTTGGCTCTTTTTATTATACCATCATCACAGGTAACAAAGTATTCGGCATTCTCATGCTCTGCCATAGCTATGTGCACGGCATCCATCCCCCTCATACCTAAACCAACAATCTCTTTCGCCCTCTCAGCCAGAGATTCAGAAAGCTTTGCATGCGCCTTTGTCATGGCAAGGTATGTCTTAATCCTGATTCGTCTGTCAGGATCAGGCGTCATACCGTTTTCATATTCAAGGGCATCGGAGTTGATACTCGTTATTTTCCCATCTTCAATCCACTTAAGAATAATATAAAAAGCCCTTGCCTCAATCAAAACCCTCTCATTGCCCTGATCATCAAAGGGTCTGTTATACACGCAGTTATCAAAATAAACTTTTATCATACTCCATAATCCAGACTGATTATAAGAGGCTTGCTATTAAAATTTTGGCCCAGGAAGAGCCTTTGTTGAGGATAACCTTTTTTCTTCAACTATAAATATCAATTCTATGTTCACAATCAAGCTTGACGCTTTTGTATTCAAAAGGAAGAGGCCTTTGTTGCTCAAACTTCAGACAGTGTAATTACTCTGCACTTTTTAGATATGCCTACCCTAACCCTGCAGGGGATGTTCTCGGATCTGCCGGAACTGCTGATAGCAAAAACCACATCTCCTTCGCCCGCGAACATTTCAATCGGCATTTCAAGATTGTATGCCTTATCCGGATGCACAGCTTTCATGATTTCTTCATATCATCTTCCAGATATTTCATTATGGCATTTACAAAATAAACAGCATTAGATAAAGTGTCCTGAGCCCTTTCTTTTGAGATTGGTTTAAAGGTCTTGTAGGGGTGCATTCCCGATTTTTTGTGACTTCCGCCATGTTTTAATGAAACGTTGCAGTAGTGTTAACCCTGACAGGGTTTCAAACCCTGTCAGGGTTGTTTTGCCCCGACTCCATGAACGCTTACAAACAATCGGGAATGCACCCAAAACTGTCGGCGCTAAGAGGTCTTCCGGCTCGCTCATGACATCGGTCCTTTTCAACTTCTCCTTCCGATAGACCTCTGGAAAGAAACTCGTCCCACTTGCCAAACATCTCAAGCAACGGCTCTCCATGCACAAGACGATCATCTCTCCCAGCAAGGGTGCATTCCCGATTTTTTGTAAATATAGTCAAAAAAATAAGGTTTTCGGAAGATGAATAATAAAATTTATTGCAAGGGTGGTACAGGCATTCCTGCCTGTATTCCGCACAGGCAAAATGTGCCACTAGGCTAAACACAAATGGGTTTTGTCTATTGGGAAAGAGGCAAAACGTCCTTGCCGCAGGTGGCCTCTCCAGCCTTCCCGGAAATTTACGCGATGTGTGTAGCGTCGATGCGCTTCTCCAATCGCCTGGCTAAGCGCATTTTCAGAGGGCGGAACCTAATCAGGTGTACATGGTTTGGCAGCAAGCAATATGCCCATATTTCAATGTCTGAGCGCCTACACCACTGAAACGTCAAGTCTATGTAGCCTCACAATCCTAGTCGCAGAAGAATGCCTGCATACGTCGACTTCCTCGTTGAGTAATATGTTGTGGCGTTTCCGGAACTACCACACGAGCAATTCCGGACATGAACACCTCTTAACTATTTTAATAATGAAGTCAATAATTATGTATGGTGCCCCGGAACTTGAGCCACACTGACAGGTTCTCTATCTTCTTCGTAACTCACGATTACCCCTCCTGATTCTTCAATCGCATCAACTGGAGGGTCATCACAAAGAACACGTAAAAGAACATCCGCTTCAATATTAGAATGTTCTATAAAAATTTTTTGTCAAATGAGGTTCCGTCTCCGATTACAATACATTTCCCAAAAGCCTTGAGCCATGACAAATGGCAACAACCTCAATAAGTTCCCCTTTAATACGATAAACGATTCTGTAATTCTCATAAATCTTTTCTCGTAAATCTTCATCTCCATACTCAGGAACCATTCGTCCAGACTTGGGAAATTGAGGAATTGATTTAACAATGACATTTACTTTTCTCGCAAAAAGAGCAGCATAATATTTGCGATGTACTCACAAATTTCTTCAAAATCGGAGGCAGCCCGTGGAGACCATTTTATATTGTATGCCATTTAGACACTGTCCAAAAATAATTTGGTATTTTTATTAATTTAGTTAAGTGAAATTGTATAATTCCAATCTGGCAAGACACTGTGTTTGTTTATGTTTATTTCTTTCATTTGGTCATCAGTGATTTTGATTC
>NZ_CAADGZ010000176.1:0-5641 GCF_900696675.1 uncultured Candidatus Kuenenia sp.
GTTTATGCGGTTGATTTCGTGGTTGTTTGTCCATTTAAAACAGAACTTTTCAACAAACAGAAAAACAAGCCATGGCTACGTCGTTTGATCCTGATAAATATTTCCACAACAATGAATGGAAAAGCGCCATCGACCCTTCTAAAAACCACTATGAACGTTTGGGATTAAGGTTCGGCGAAAATTATTCCGCCCAAAATATAACAAAATCTTTTCAGCAAAGATATGACTGGTGGCGCGAAGCGAACAAACGATACAACACAAACCCCGCCAACACGAAAACAAAAGAAACAGGGCCCGCCTCTGCCGAAGCAATGGGAAAACTGCAGGAGGCGTATGTAGTATTGACCAATCCTTCAAAAAAATCAGCATACGACAAACAACTCTCAACCGACAGCGGTAAAAAGGCAGGAGAAGAATTTAAAAAAATGATTCATATTGTTGCAAGCGACAACGCGCTCACGCAGGAGGGGAAAAAGATACTTCTTAATTACGCTGATACCCTGGGACTTAGCCAGGCAACAGCTTCCGATATGATAACAACAGAAACAGACAAGATGGGGGTGAGGCAACATCAACCATCTTCTCATTCAAGGCCAATTATTGTCGTCAGACAGTCCGGCACTTCTCAACAACCTGAGCTCCCAAACTATTATGCTCTTTTGGAAATAGACGCAACTGCCGGAGAGCATGAAATTCTGGAAGCATATAAAAGAAAAGTGTCTCTTTGGGAAAGCCTGAGTTCAAACCCAAAATTCAGGGACTTTGCCCTGCGAAGAATAGGTACCTTGCGGGAGGCCGTTGATATACTCCTCAATCATGACCGGCGAAGGAGATATGACTATGAATTATTTGGCAAAGGGAAAAAACCTGTCCGGAAAGCCTCGCAAGGAAAAAACAAAACCATAACGGCTGTCCTTGGCGGTGTAGCAATGGTAACTGTGGCGGCAATGATTGCCGTTGTTTTAAACAAGGGCAAGAATTTTCCTCCGGCAATAGTTGCCCCCGAGCCGTATATTTCCAAAAACAAGGACATGCATGATGTTTTGGTGCAGGAAGATGTATCTCCATTTTATAAGGGGTGGCTGGGCGCAACAATCCAGGAGATTGACCCTGCACTGGCGGAGGCTTTTGGTGTTGACATTACAGAAGGAGTCATTGTGACGGAGGCACTGGGTAACTCTCCCGCGGAATCCGCAGGACTCCGGAGCGGTGATATCATTGTTGAGTTTGACGGGACGAAGTTGCGGCACGCAAATCACCTGAATTTCATGGTGGAACAAACAGGAGCAGGGAAGCATGTTGCGATGAGAATCATACGAGACCGCAAAGAAATGGAGCTAAATGTGATTCTTGGCGAACGACCAACTGTACTCTATTCTGCTACGTCACCGGAAACGATACCTCCCGAAAAGAACATTGGCATAATGGTACAAAACGTATCCGAAAATGAAAACGGGGGTGAGGGGGTATTGGTTATTGATGTGCAACCGGAAAGCGCGGCTGCAAAATATAATATAGAAAAAGGTGATATCATTACGGAAATAAATAGAAATAAAATTTCAAATGTCGCTGAATTTATAAGGGCATTGATCTCTGCTGATGCCGATGAAAAAATACTCCTGCATATAAAGAAAAGCGATATTTCGCTTTATCTTACCATCGATCCTGCGGAATAATAGTATAAGGAGGATAAGAAAATTTCACAATTCTAAATTCCTACGCTGGTATATGCTCAATCAGGTTGAAACCACGGGTTTCAGCTTCCGGAAATTATCATTAATTCTGTCTGTCAAATCAGGTAAGATAGTATTTCAAGTTGAACTAAAAACTTACGGATTTTAGCTTTGAACCCAGTAAATGAATCGAATACCTTTGCTTTTGCCGAAAAGGAGTACAACGCTTGCCAGGCACGGCTCGATATCTTTTGTACCCAGAAAAGAGTGGTGTTTTAAAGCAACACAATCTTTTCTGCGATTGCCTATGTGTTCGCAAACAGGAATTGCCGGATAACGCCCCGGTTTTTCGGGTAATACGTTTTTATTTTCCATAAATAAGTCCTTTTTAAAAAAAATGGTTGTTGTTTTCGTTCCGCTTTCAGTATCATTATTGTCTCATAAGCTTCCTGTTTTTGGTATTTGAAACTCAAGCCAGAGGCCTGCGTTACTTTGCAAGATATTTATGAATTATAGTCAAACAAATAAGGTTTTCGAAAAATTTACACCCCCCCGGCCCCTCTTTTTAGAGGGGAGATGAGAAGTCCCCTTTATCAAGAGGGGATTTAGGGGTGTGTTTGATAGTATGCTTAGTCAAATAAATCTATTTTTCAGAAAGCCATTTTATCGCCAAATTTCTAAAATCATATTTATTTGGCTATAACTCAATAACCATGAAAAAAGAATTTGTTCTCAATACTAACACTTTGGTTATGAAAAAAAACGGCTTGTTCCCAAGCTCCGGCTTGAGAACGGGGTTGTTTGAGAAGCTCCGGCTTCGAATGTAAAAGGGAATGAACCCATGACAGCTTGCAGGTTTTTCAGTATGTTACCCCTGACCTTCGCAATTCTATGGCAGATAAACCGCTAAACCAGTCAATTCAGGGGAAGCACAAAATAGGTCTGCACACTGTAAGCCATTTTGGTAAATTAACACTTAAAATCAATGGTTACATAGAGATACCTGCCAGAAAATAGCAATTTCCGGAATCGAATTGCAAAAGTCGGGTTACCGATGATATTTGAAGACCTCTTTTGAACCAAATAATTATTGCTAAATGGAAGCAAGAGCCTCCAATGCAATTGTGTTCCCAAGCCGGAGCTTGGGCACGAGCATTTCTGCTTTTCCAAAAATCTAAACCGTTACCAATTTAATTGTTTTTTCGAAATGAAAGAGGAATAAAAAAGGAGGCAATCTATGAAGGCAAAGGTGGATCAAGATATGTGTATCGGTTGCGCTTTATGTACTCAAATCTGTCCCGAAGTTTTTAAAATGGAAGATGACAAGGCAGTAGCATATGTTGCTATTGTTCCTAAAGAGGACGAAGATGCCTGTAAAGAGGCGGCAGGTGAATGTCCTGTCACTGCGATAATAATAGAAGAATAAGAGAATTTAAGCAGAGGGGCGGGGAAATCTTGAAAATCAGGAACGGGCTAACGGTTGTTATTGTTGTAAAACTAAACAGGATTATTTATAGTGTGAAGTGAAGGAAGGTTTAAATTTGCCATGTTTAAAATAAAACGGGTTTATGAAAAACCAGATGAAGGCGATGGGATAAGGGTATTGATTGATCGCCTATGGCCGCGGGGTCTCAAAAAAGAAGAGGCTAAAATCGACCATTGGATGAAAGAAATCAGTCCCAGTGATACGCTCCGTAAATGGTTTGCTCATAAAGAGGATCGGTGGCAGGAGTTTGAAAGCCGTTATATGAAAGAGTTGAAAGATAAAAACGACCTCTTGAAACAATTGATAGATTTGGGGAAAAAGGAAAAGGTTACTTTACTATATGCTGCCAAAGATGAGGGACGAAATAATGCACAAGTACTTTTGGAGGTGTTGAAAAAGAAATGAGTTGGGATTGTCCACATCAAAAAAAAGATGAATGTGTAAGATTAAAGAAATTATGCCTGCCATTGCAGAAAGGGTGTGTGCTGGAGGGAAGGGTACAATATATAGACTATCAACCGGATAAGAGAGAAGAAGTGTCAAATATTAAATATTTTAAAAAGCTAATTCCCAAAAAAGAGGATTAAACACATGTGCAACAAAACAAACCTGCTAAAGATTTTTAATATGTTTTTATTCCTGGGGTTGTCAGTTTTTAGCGTCGTATGTACTGAGGCTAATGAGTTACACAGAGATGACCAGGCATTGACCGGGGACTTTTCACATTTACCGAAGAAAGCTGTTGAAGTTGAAGAGCAATACCCACCAGATGTAAAGCCAGGTCCGGTAATAACCGCTGCGAATAAAATATGCGTCGAATGCCATAAAAACCAGACGCCTGCTCTGGTAATGGAATGGGAGCGATCACTGCATGCTCAAAAAGCGGTAGGGTGTGTTGATTGTCACAAGGCTAATGAAGGAGAAATAGACGCCTGGCAGCATATGGGAGCTTTGATTTCTACATTAGTTACTCCCAAAGACTGCTCAAATTGCCACGCAACTGAGTATAAAGAGTTTTCCAGAAGTCATCATGCAAAAGCCGGAGAGATCTTAGATAGCCTTGATAATGTGCTTGCAGAGAAGGTTATTGGCCTTCCGGACAATAATGCCGATGCCGTTAACGGTTGTTTGCAATGTCACGGAAGCATAATAAGATTTATGCGTAATGATGCGGGTGAAATATTGCGGGAAGGAGGAAAGCCGGTAATTGACCCTGATACATGGCCAAACAGTGGAATAGGCCGGTTAAATCCGGATGGTTCAAAAGGTTCGTGCCACGCATGCCATTCGAGACATTCATTTGAGGCAAAATTGTCCAGAGCGCCTGAAAATTGTGGTAAGTGCCACATGGGGCCCGACCATCCTCAAATGGAAATTTATAGAGAATCAAAGCATGGAATTGCATATACCGCCAATATTGATCACATGGCGCTGGATAAAGAAGGTGATTGGGTGTTGGGAAAGGATTACTCCGCAGCTCCGACGTGTACCACCTGCCATATCAGCAGCTATATGACATCGGAAGGACAGCATACCGCCAGCAACCATGATGTTGGAGAGCGAATTAGCTGGACACTTCGGCCGGTCGTCAGTACAAAGATAAATTTGGTGATATATGAAGATGGTTTTAAAGAAGATTATCCCGATACACGGAAATTGCCTGAGATTGGTGAAAGGGTTCAGGTGACTGAAAAAATCGTGCAGGAGGAAACGTTGGTTAATAAAATCGTCTCAAAACGTGTTGATAAAATTGTAACATGGCAGGAACGGCGTGAAAAAATGAAGGGCGTGTGTAGAAATTGCCATAACCATACTCATGTCGACAATTTTTACCACCAATTCGATAGTCTTGTGAACCTCTACAACGAAAAATTTGCGAAACCTGCACAGGCAATGATGACTGCGCTGGCTGAGGATGAAGTCTTAAATCCAAATGCACCATTTGAACATGAAGTACAATGGGTTTTCTGGGAATTGTGGCACCATGAAGGCAGAAGAGCGCGGCATGGAGCAAGCATGATGGGTCCTGATTATACTCACTGGCATGGCATGTATGAGGTGGCAAAACACTATTATATGAAGTTTTTACCTGCCGTAATTAAGGCCGCTGCCCAAAAGAGTGATGATATGAAGATAAAATACGAACAAAAAATTGAGAAATTGTTGGAACAAAAAGAACACTTGTGGATGAAGGGCCTTTCGGAAGAAGAAACAGAAGTATTAAAAGCTACCTATAAAAATCGTTATAATGAATAAAAATGTAAATATAGTATATCTCAAAACAATAATTGGTGGAATGAGGATCACAGATATGCTTGTTGGTGATCGCCTCTCAGAAATCTGTTAATTTAATTTTAAAAGAAGAAAGGGGAAATCTATGAAAGTATCTGTCTATGACACACACGTAGTGAAGAAAAACGGGCTGACAATGCATTTTGATATTATCGTCCCTGATGATCAGACACATGAAAAGGTTCTTCAA
>NZ_CAADGZ010000177.1:0-5606 GCF_900696675.1 uncultured Candidatus Kuenenia sp.
AAGAGGTTTCAGGTTTCTCGGATACGATTTCAAGGGCAAGTATAAGGGTATAAGCACGAAATCACTGAACAAACTCAAGAGCCTGTCCTGAGCCTGCCGAAGGAACAACATCAGAGACATCACCAGATGCTACGTCTTAGAATAAATGCTCCAAAAATGCCCAATTAGTCTCAGAATATTTGAGTCTAATACCCAGCAAATGATTTGAAAAATCTTACCCAGCTACCCCGCCTTTTTTTTATCCTGCGTAAGTATTTCACTTGATTTTTTGTTCACGTTAAGAAAAATACATCGTTTACCCCGTTAGAAAGAAGTTCCGTCCGTAAGGCGGAGTAAAGCCTCATTAAATAGTTTGGAAGGGGTTAAAACCACTTCCAAACTTCCTAACGGCGGTTTACTTCCCAGTTCCCCGTTTTCACGAGGACAAGTTTTGTAAGATTTTTCCGGAACATAAAAAACTCAGGGCAGGAGGACCGAACGTTGGGAAACTTCATCCTCCTGCCCATTTCCCCTCTATACAAAGGAGGCAGTGCGTGAATATTATAGAAAAAATCCACAAGCATGAAAAGCTTATTGCGACAAAACAGAAGCCATGCTTTTGTCCAAAGTGCAAGAGTACCCATGTCAATTTCACCCTTCATGAATGCAGATATCGGTTGTTTCACGTTATTATCGACTCCCTTGTTCATACGATAGAATCTTTCCTGGGACGTTGGAAATGTTCCTTGTGCAAGAAGACGTTTACTTCCTATCCTGAGTATGCGCTCCCTTACAAGCGGTACGTAAAGGATCACTGTCTCTCCTTCAGTCAGGCTTATGTCAAAGATGATACAGAAACCTACCGGAGTGTCTCCTCTGCCATCGGATATACTACCCGAACACAGGAAATAGACAACCGCATGCTTGCCTGGTCAACCGTTTGGAGGTGGCTGCGTTTCTTTGGCTCACTGAAATACACACTCCGCAACGCCTTTGACCTCATCAGGCAGGCCGACCCCAACTCTCCGGTTTTTCGCCAAATGTTTCCCATTTACCACGGAAAGTATAAAAGCAAACAACGAAAAACCTCCCTCGATCAATCGATTCAATTGTTCAGCGCCGAGCCGGAATATCACCGAATTTTTGGGCATTCATTTTTCCCCGAACTGGCAACAAAAAGCGGCTGGTCTTGAGTTACAATCACCTCCACACTTAAAAAAGGAGGTGAATTATGAAATCGAAAGACGAAAAATGGGCTTTATTCTGGTGCAATCTTCTGCATCCTGTCATCTTCGGTGAGATTGAGAAGGAGCAGACCAACCTTTTTCTGAAAAAACTCTGCCTTCAGGAGGTCGTATTCCCCAACGGAAAGCGGAAAAGACCCACTATCTCTACCCTCAGGAGAAAACTCAACCGCTACCGCAAAGATGGATTTCAATCTCTTGCAAGAAAGGCGAGGAGCGACCGTGGCGCATCCAGAAGGTTTTCTCCTGAAATTATCGACAAAGCCGTTGAACTCAAAAAAGAACAACCACGCCGCAGCGACGATTGCCTCAACCGCTTTCTTGAGAAATACTATGGGAAAACGATCCCCAAATCCACCCTCTACCGCCATCTCAGACTCGCAGGGGCGACCCGGCTCAAACTCGGCGTCTCACAGCAAAAGGTGCGTATACGCTCTTAGCCGTGAGCATACCCACGACCTCTGGATTGGCGACTTCCAGGAAGGCCCTTTCGTGCTCGTTGACGGCGAGGCGCTTCCCACAAACCTCTGTCTCTTTATCGACTGCTACAGCCGTTATGTGGTCGAAGGACGGTATTATCTCAAACAAACCCTCGATATCCTTATCGATTCTCTCATCAGGGCCTGGACTATCCACGGCTCGCCCAAAGAACTCTACCTCGACAATGCCAAGGTCTACCACTCTGACGCCATGCGCTCTGCCTGTTACAACCTCGGCATTAAACTCATCCACAGACCACCACGCGACCCTGCTCCCGGCGGACTGGTCGAACGTTTCTTCGGCACCAGCCAGACACAGTTCGAGTCGGAAGTCCGCTCCGGCGACATTATCACCCTTGATGCCATTAACCAGGCCTTCTCCGCTTACCTTGCCGTCGTCTATCACGCAAGAATCCACTCCGAAACCAATCAATCTCCAAAACAACGCTACGACGAGGGGCTTACCGTCATCCGACACGTCGATATGGACGCCGCTCTTGCCTTCTTCATGAAACGCATCCCCAGAACCGTTGACAGAACCTTTGCCGATGTCCGCATTGATAACCGCTTTTACCGTGTTGACCCCAAACTCAGAGGCGATAAAGTAGAAGTCCGTTACGACCCATACGGCGATCTCAAAAAGGTCTTGATCTATTCCGCAAACGGTGAATACCTCGGCTCGGGAAATCTCTACCTGCGCGACCAGGGCGCTGAAACTCCAGCCGCCTCACCTTCAAAACCAAAACATAATTACCTCGACCTTATCACTCAGAAACACAAATCCATTCTCCAGGCTCAGGCCAAAGGCATTGATTACCACCAAATCATCTCCGAACGACCCTGGCCATTCATGGCATTCGTCCAGAAACTCGCACTCCTCATGGGACACAAAGGCTCTCTCTCCGCCTTCAGCTCTCATGAACTCGAATCGCTTAAAAAATGCTACAACCGTATCCCCGCTCTCAACGAATCATTGCTCACGGAGGCATTCCAAAATGCCTCCGTGAAAACCTTACCCTATATCATTCGTGAATTACAAATCGCTTACTCGAAAAAGGAGGTCTCTTAACCATGTTTACTTCTCATTTTTCCATGACTACTCAGCCGTTCTCTGAAAGAATCAACACCAGCCTTATCATGAAAGACGAACGCTTTACCCAGGGGCTTGCACGACTCCAATACCTCTTACACTCAGGCTCTATCGCCGTCCTCTACGGACAGACGGGAGTCGGAAAATCCACACTCCTCAAACTCTTCCTCTCACAAATCCCCCAAAACCTGTTTCTCCCCATCTACCTCCATTTTACCCACCTAAAATCATCCAGCCTTCTCTCCTTAATCGTCTCCCAGCTCGGTGAAATACCAAAACACACCAAAGACCGGCTCTTCCTCCAAATTATGGATAAATCCTTGCGCTCAAATCTCACTCCCATTATCGTTATCGACGAGGCTCATCTCCTGAAAACCGACGCCATCACAGACCTCAGACTCCTTGTCAGCTCTCCGCTTGATTCTTCCACTCATCTCAAAATCATCCTCTCGGGACAGGAACACCTCAAATATATCCTCAAAAGAGACATCCATGCCGACTTCGCACAACGCATCCCGGTACATTACCACATTCATCCCCTTACTAAAACTCAAACCGCTGCATA
This sequence comes from uncultured Candidatus Kuenenia sp., assembly GCF_900696675.1. NCBI lineage: Bacteria > Pseudomonadati > Planctomycetota > Candidatus Brocadiia > Candidatus Brocadiales > Candidatus Brocadiaceae > Candidatus Kuenenia > uncultured Candidatus Kuenenia sp. The sequence goes on from NZ_CAADGZ010000177.1 coordinate 3,358, forward strand.
CATAGACTTCCATCTGAAATCTTCCGGCGCATCCGATAAAATCTTTGACTCAGACGTCAAAGACCTGATCCATGAGTTCTCCGCCGGCATCCCAAGACAAATCAACGCCATTTCCACCGCCTGCCTGATTAACGCTTCCATCAGACAATCACAGAAAATTACCCAGGATATCTTCCATCAGGCTCTTGCTGAAATTCAATCTTTTTAAGGAGGTCTACCATGGCCCGTCTCTTTTCCCCTCAACTCTTGCGCTCATTACGAAACGATATCCCCATCGATCGACTCATCGCTGATGTCCTCTCCATACCTCATAAATACTCCGAAGGCTATTTCCGCTTCCTCTGCCCTCTCTGTTCTGAATTTAATTCCGCCACCAACCCAAATACGAACCTCGCCAGGTGTTTCCGTTGTAAAAAAAACTTTAATACCATCGACATCGTCATGGTAGATTCCAACTCCTCTTTCCCAGATGCTGTCTATCTGCTAAAATCCGTTTTACCTCAATATATTAATTCCACTTAATCTGAGAATTCCAGGTTCATTTATTGTGGGGCTTAGCAGCTACCTGAAGCAATATTTCGCAGTATCAGAGCTACAGATATTCTTGTACCCTTAACTGAAGTTCACCTCTGCGAAACAACATAAGAATATGTGAACATATGAGATAAGTAATTTTGCGTACCATTGTCAATATCTATCGTTGTACGCAGGGTTAAATTGCCGCAATCAAACTTGCCATGAAATGAAAAGAAGATTTATCGGTACTTGACTCTCTCCGCCAAGGGCATTAATTAAATGCTGTTCTGTCATTCTTTTCATAAATACCCCCCTAGAAAAATAAAGCCTTACTACGAAAATATTCTTTTCAAACATCTTCGGTGGTAAGGCTGTCTTTTTTGCAACTACTAATACAGAAAGATCAGACCAAAAGACCATTAAATTTATCCCTCCATTCTCTATATTCAAGTACGTAGTTATAGCCGCAAACCTTGCTTATTTCTCTGTTTTGTAATATTTTATCTATTATAAACGCACATTCTCTCGTTTCCCTTTGCGGACCATAGGGGTTGAAGATCATACCCTCTTTCTGAACAAAAACATAGTCACAGATTAACAGAATATTCTCAAAGATATAAAAGGTAAAACCTGGGGTATGCCCTCCGCTATGGAAGGCTTCTATGCCTTTTTCAAAAAAATTCTCTTTAAACTTTACATCAAAGGTGAAACCTGCACAGATTCTGTGGGCAGAATCCAGGTCATGTATGCGTACCTGGGATTTAAAAAATTCACGGTACTGGTTACTCGCACCAAGAAAATGGTGATGGGTAAAGATGATTGCATCAACAGGCTCAAGACGATTGTCAAAGCAGGAAGGGCAGTCTATCCAAAAAGACTTATCTCCTGTCTCGATACGATAAGCAGCATGTTCCAATCCAAGGGCGGGGAAGGAGTTCAAGCGGGTTACCTTTTCGTTAACAGGGGTTCCCATGACTTTAAATTTCGCAGAACATTCCGCTGAAGTAATAAATTTTTCCTTAGGGGCACCACAGAAAGGACAATTATCAGGATAATATCCTACCATGTTATAACCACATACCAAACAAACATATTGTTCTTTTTTCACTACACAATTTATTAAAGGGACACTTCCCATATTTAATTTACCTCCGATTCTTTTTCCTTTTCTTTTTCCTTTTCCTTTTCCTTGGCCTACCGGCCTTCTTTGGCAAAAGGCCACGATCAAGCGCTTTCTCAGGCTTTTTTACAAATCGCTCTGTGCCAAGCGGCCTCCCTGTTTTGTTATAGCCACTGAGGGTCTTTAGATTAAAACGCCTTGTCTTCATCGTCAAAAAAAGACGTCTCCCCGATTGTTTCCACGTTGGGTGATATGGTGCGGATAATTCACAGCGCAGACTCTCGCTATTTTTTTGGCATACAGGGCATACAGAGGAAAATATCACACCTTAACGTGCATGTCAAAAAATATGGGAAATGTCCCTACAATTCCCTACAATTCCAACGTAATTTTTTCTTGACGATAATAAACATTATGTTTATTATCTCTCAATGATAAAATCATTCCGTTGTCGTGAGACTCGAAAAATATTCTACCGCGAATATTCCTAGCGCGGCCTTTGGCCGCAACCAAAAAGGTGATTTTTAGTTTATTATAAAGTATAGTAGTATCCTCGTAAATAGTAATCAGACAATTTGGAGGACACTACTTATGAATAAGTTGATGGAATTAT
>NZ_CAADGZ010000178.1:0-5564 GCF_900696675.1 uncultured Candidatus Kuenenia sp.
GAAGACAGGGCGTAAGATTGTATATCGAATACTCGGATATAATGACTGGTTAAAGGATTTTTTTGCAACGTGGGAACGAATCCGAAGATTAAAACTGTGCATGGAATAGTAGTTTAACAGTAAAAAAGAAAAGGAAAGCAGAAGAAGAGCGGGAGCGGTACGTAATCACCTTGCAAAAGTATGGTAGTTTTCTCTATCAATAGTAATATTTTTCTTTTTAGTAAGTTTTTTCGCGACGAAACAAACAAAAAATACATTTAGAGACGCATAATAGTCCAAAATATTATCCCATTGTCTGTAGAGTGTTAAATCGCGCTTGTTTTAGGACTAGGCTAATAACGAAAAAGAAGGCACAAGACTTTACAGATTTAATATGCGGAAGCAAAAATGGCAGGATGAAATAAAAACTCATTTCTACAGCAATTGACCAGCCTCCTGGAACAACTGATGTGATGGTTTCTGGGTGGAATCCGTGGAGGAATACTGCCGTGATTGGAACAAACCACCATTCGATACCATTGGGAGCCCAGTATGATGGAGAAAACCCATTCACGAAAATGTAACTCAATATGGCGAGATAAAACATTGGAGCGATTCGAAAAAATCGCCTTATGTAAAAATTCCGAATTGGAAATGTTTCATGCGAGCTTCTAGCTACCCAAGACATGCAAAGCGTCAGTGCGCTGGCTACATAGAAAAGTTGAACGCCTCTCGCCCCTTCACCCATAAACCACAACAGCGTTACGTTGGTTGGTGCAACCGACTGAGACGAATGTACAAGGATTACTCCGAGAATTGCCATGCCTCGAAGCGCGTCGATAAAATCGTATTTTTTTATGTCTGAATTGCCCTGATAACTTGAGAAAATCACTATTATCAGGTAAAACTATCGTGTAGAAAATAAGGGTCACATCCGGACATTAGACAATATCTTCTTGAATTATTTATGTAATTTATGATCTTCTGCAAGTCGTTGCTCGACCATTGGTATCAAGAAAAATATCTTATCTGCGATTTCCCCGGTTCGTAACATGGTAAAAAGCCCCTTCAAATGCTATTCTTGCCAACCTTGCCATGGTTTCAGAATTATACATATCATGCAAATATTCAGATGTGCCCCCTTTCCTCCTTCCTGCTCAAATGTACATTCCAGGTTTTTTATAAAGGAGATTCCGGAGGAATTGGGGGGATACTATCGTACCCTTCTTAAAAGACCAAGGTGGGGTTCCTTGCTGGAGTAGAGGTCATGGACACTGCCTTCTGTCTGTGCGGACGGCGATCTCATTTCAAAACGCAGGTTTCCATCATACAGTCCCTGATGAAGATCATGAACGCTTTTACATCCGAGTTCCTGCAACGAATGCAATAAGCTTTGCATTAAATATTGCCCTAGATGAATAACCGAACCCTTGTCAACGACCGTTCCCGAAACACCCTGCGCAACTTTTATCCGGTCTTCAACGGACAAATACCTTTTGCCGCCTCCCTTTTCCATCGCCTCATGAGACGCCATTCCTCTGTATTTTTTAACCCGCACGCCGCCCTCATAAAAATATTCGCCGGGAGATTCTGTCGTACCGGCAAGCAGTCCGCCCATCATCACGGCACTTGCCCCCAGGGACAATGCCTTGACAATATGCCCGATGTGGGCAATACCGCCATCTGCTATAACCGGAATATTTGCGTATTCCCTGGAAAATTTCGCTGTATGGTATACAGCAGACCCCTGCGCTCTTCCTACGGCAAGGGTATCCTGGGTAATACAAATAGAACCGCTCCCCATTCCTATACGTAGAGAGTCAACTCCTGCGTCAATCAATGATTTACACTGCTTTGCGGTAACAACATTTCCTCCGATCACGTCAATATGCGGATAGTGTTTCTTAACGTACCGTACCATATCAATCTGAAAAATTGTATCACCTTGAGAAGAATCGATGACAACCACATCCACACCCGCCGTTGCCAGTTCAGCAAGGCGTTCCCTGTCTTCTTCGCGCGTAGAGAGCGCAGCGCCAACAAGGAGTTGTTTGCCCTTATCTTTTGACGAAAAGGGGAAATCCTCGTTTTTCAGCAAATCAGTGCGGCTCATAAGAGATACGAGCCTCCCCTGTTTATCGATTAGCGGCAATTTTCCCTTTTTGCTTTCTTTTAAGATTTTGTTCCCGTCAGAAAGAGATATTCCGGAAGAAGCTGTCACCAATTGCCTGGTCATTACCTCGCTCAATGGTTTCGTTCGATTGTCCTCAAAATCAATATCCCGCTTTGTGACAATTCCAACCAGCTTAGAATTTAATGTGCCGTCTTCTGTTATAGGAATCCCGGAAAACCCATATGTATCCTTAATAGTATCGACATCCATGATGGTATGGAAAGGGCTGAGGACAACCGGGTCAGTTATAAAACCATTTTCAAATCTCTTTACCTTGCGAACCTCCTTTGCCTGATCTTCAATGGTATTGTTATAATGAATAATGCCAATGCCGCCCAGCAAGGCCATGCTAATGGCCATCCTCGATTCGGTTACCGTATCCATGGGCGAACTGACGAGGGGTCTTTTTATCTTTATATTACGGGTAAGGTTGGTATCCAGACTAATTGTGTCTAAAATAAAATCTATGTGTCCGGGAAGCAGAATGAAGTCATTATAAGTAATGCCTTCTCCCCCTTCAAAAAGTGTTTTTGCGTCAAGTCCATTCGGCGGCATGGGTGTGTTATTAACCTCCAATTAAATGTTTAGGAATTTCAATATTAATGTAGAGACGCATTGCAATGCGTCTCTACATTAATCAATAACACAAGGATATCGTTTATGTCAAAGATAATTATAAAACCCGGTTAGGTAGTTAAGTGGTTAAAACTATTTGACTGTTACGGCAGGGAGTAACTCTTTCTTTTCAACAGGTTGGCAGCGGAAAAGAGGTTCACATAGAATCGTTCTGCCTGTTTGAGGTATTCGCCTTTCAGATTATCATAATCTTCAAGCATTTTCTGTTTATCGGAAACTATGCCCTTCAAAGACGCCAATTCACCCTCGTATGCTTCTGCCCATTCGGCAATCATGTTCCTTGTCACTTCAACATGGAATTGTATGCCGTAAATATTCCTGCCGTATTTGACCGCCTGATTTTCACATAATTCTGAGGTAGCAATCCTTTTCCCGCCTTCCGGTATACTGAAGGTATCTCCGTGCCACTGGTATACGGTTATTTCCCCGGGGAAATTTCTGAACACATTATCCTTCAATCCCTCTTCATCAATAGAAACCTTGTAAAATCCGATTTCCTTCTTTGGATTTTTTGATACCGTGCCGCCGATAGCCTTTACCATAAGTTGCGCCCCAAGGCAAACGCCTAAAAAAGGGATATCCCTCTTTATTATTTCCTTAAGAAAAACATTTTCATCCGCTAAAAAGGGATATTTTTCCTCTTCATACACATTCATAGGACCACCAAGACTTATCACCATTTGAAGAGTTTTTTTTAACTCCGGCAGATTATCTTTGTTTGAAAGATCAACAATTGCGTAAGAAATCTTGTTATCTTCCAGAAAGTCTCCAATAGTACCGGGACCTTCAATATCAATGTGTTTTATGAATAAAATCATAATGCTTATCCTGAAAAAATCCTACCATTAGTGCATAGTTTCGTTAAAATGTGTACGTAAAAAAATGTCATTGTGAGGAGTGAAGCGATGAAGCAATCTCTTGTTCCCAAAAGACTTAAGAGTGCTTCGCTGTAGCTCGTAATGACGGTATCAATGTAGATATTTTAATGAAACGTTATATTAAAAAAACATACTACCAACCCGGCGAAACAAATTCTAATGACAAATTGATTTGAAATTCCAAACAAGTGCATCTTTCGCATTTTGAAAATTAATATTCAATGTTCAATGTAAAAGAATAAAGGCAAATGAACAACCACTTGAGCATTGAATATTGAACATTTTTCTTAGTGCATAACATTTAGCATGAACTATATGACGGTATTTGATGGTATAACACTCCCTTTGGGAATAATGATAATAGAATCACGTATCATGTAATTTTCCGCATCAAATGTTTCTATCTTTTTCGTATTTTCTATATGAACGTTTTCTCCGATATGAACGTTTTTGTCAACAATAGCGCCCACGATTTTTGTGTTTTCTCCAATTCCGATGTTCGGTATCCCTTTCTCTTTGTTGGCACGAATATTTTCTTTTGTTTCATAATAGTCGGCACCCATAAGCACGGAACTCCTGATCGTAGTGTTTTTCTCTATTCTTGTTCGAAAACCAATTACCGAATCACTTATTTCCCCACTATCAATAATACACCCGTCGGCTATAATAGACTTTATAATCCTGCAATTGTTTATAATCGCTCCGGGCAGGGACAGTGGGCTGGTATATATTGGGTTTTTCTCGCTGTACAAGTTAAACCTCGGACTTAAGGTTGCCAATTCGAGATTGGCCTCATAAAATGATTTAATTGTCCCGATGTCCTCCCAATATCCGTCAAATAAATAGGCATGGACTGCTCTTTCCTTTATAATTTCAGGAATGATTTCCTTTCCAAAATCAGGTTTTTGTGATTTTTTTAATACTTCTTTTAATACGCCAATGTTGAACAGATAAATACCCATCGATGCCAAAAGTGTTCTCCCTTTTGGTTCAACCCCCCTTTTCTCAAAAAATGATGCATCCAAAGAAAGCGTATCGATAACTGCTTCATCTTTAGGTTTCTCAGAAAAACCAACAATGCGTCCCTGTTCGTTTATTTTTAAAAGACCCAGGGCTTGGGCATGTCTCCTTTCAGAAGGGATGGCAGAAACAGTCACTTCAGCGCCTGACTTGATATGTTCTCTGATAAAATGCTGATAATTCATTCGATATAACTGGTCACCGGAAAGAATCAATATGTATTCGATATTTGGTTGGTCAAAGAAACGCAGATTCTGGCGGACGGCATCCGCGGTGCCCTGATACCAGTCCAAACTGCCTATAGTTTGGTTTGCCGCAAGGACTTCGATAAATCCTTTTGAGAAATTATCAAATTTATATGACCTTGTGATGTGCCGGTGCAGGGAGGCGGAATTAAACTGGGTTAAAACATAAATTTTATTTATCCCTGAATTCAGACTATTACTAACTGGAATATCAATCAACCGGTATTTACCGGCAAGAGGCACTGCGGGTTTTGACCGTTCTTTTGTAAGGGGATAGAGTCTCGTTCCACGTCCCCCACCTAAAATAACAGAAATTACATTATCCATATTATTATCTCCTGCTTTAAGTTGTGTCGTTAAATCGTTTCAACCACTTAACTATTTAACCACCAAACTACTTAACCAAGGGGTGCATTCCCGATTTTTTGTATATCTTCACACATTTTGTTTTTTTACAAAGAATTGTAATACTTTAGTCCTATGAAAAAAACCGCTCGTTCCCAAGATCCGGCTTGGGAACGGGATTGTTTGAGAAGCTCCAGCTTCGAATGGAAAAGGGAATGAACCCATGATGTCAGCTTGGAGGCTTTTCAGTATGTTACCCAAGATATTTAGAAACATCTTTTGAATCGA
>NZ_CAADGZ010000179.1:0-5548 GCF_900696675.1 uncultured Candidatus Kuenenia sp.
TTTTAGCCTCTTCATAATTTGCACTGCTTGCATATGTACCATCCTTTTGCTCCTTATAAAGAATTATTCTTACTCAATTCCTTATAAGATAGCTTTTCTCTGCGAGTGGTACTATTTTACTTTGCCATCTGGTACATTTTTACTCTACCATAATCACATGGAGCGTTGAGATAAAAACAACTCATCAAAACAATCATCAGATAGTTCACATAAGCAGCGAAAGACAACTTGACACACGTGATATGGGAAATCTTTTTCTCTATCATCTTTCATTGGAAGCAAGACAACAATCGGGCGAAACATTAAATCAAATTGTTGATTCTGTTTCAGAATATTTAAGTACTGATTTCAATTCGCTAAACCGTTTCAAAAACAAATTACTTGAAGTGGGATATTTTGACCAGCACCGGCATCTTTATGAACACACCGGATATTTCATTCGACAGGATGTATTCTACAAAGTAGAAAATGACTTTCCGAGAATTGAGGAGAGAGATATTCGCAACGGAGTCGGCGATGTAAAATATTCAATTGTTATTTCGCAATGTTCTGATTTTATCAGAACAGAACAGCAAGTATTTCAGACTTTAATGTTCTCATGAGTGATTCAATAGAAGATACCGAACTGAAAAGATTTTATCAATCGCTGATTCAGGATTTAAAATCAACACAGGTCTCCGAGGAAGAAGGCGGAATACTTGAACAGATTTTTACACAGATGGCAGTTGACTTACTTGCTGATGCAGGTGAAACTGAAAATGCACGAGTAGCACATGACGAAGGATATCTTGGAACAAAAAACCAGCATAAGATAAATGCTTACGCAGAGCCAGACAACTATGAAACGATTGATTTATTCATAACCATTTACAAAGGAAAAGATGAGCCAACAAGACTTGCAAAGGAGGAGATAGCTACAGCAGCAAAAAGAATTACAAACTTTTTTAGTAAAGCAAAGTGCAAAGATTATGTAAATGAAATTGAGGAGTCTTCGCAGATATTTGATTTCGCCCACATGTTAAGCACATCCGGGGATTTAACGGAAAATCTGGTGAGAGTAAATGCCATCATCCTCACAGATGGCTTATATCCGGGTGAAATTCCTGAAAATAAAAATATTGCCGGTTATCCGATTTTCTTTCGTGTCATTGACCTGTCGTATCTTTACAATATTACAGAAAAATCTCATATTCCGATTGAAATTGATTTTACAAGAGATGGCTTCGAGATCCCTTGTATTATTTCACCATCAGAAAACGACCAGTATCAATCTTATCTTGCTATCATTTCAGGGGCAGCACTAGCGACAATTTATGAAAGATACGGTTCGCGCTTGTTAGAACAAAATGTTCGTTCGTTTCTGCAATTTACTGGCAAGATTAATAAAGGAATGCGAAAAACCATAAATGAAGAACCACACATGTTTCTTGCTTTCAACAATGGAATTGCCGTGACTGCCGAAGAGATTGAAATTGCAAAATCAGAAGATGGAAAAGGATATCTTATTTCAAAAGTCAAGGATTTTCAGATTGTGAACGGAGGGCAGACAACCGCATCAATTTATCATACATTTAAAAAAGACAAGGCGGATATTTCAGGAGTATTTGTGCAGGTGAAATTGACCGTAGTAAAAAACAGAAACGATTTCAGCAAAATTGTTTCAAGAATATCAGAATATGCAAATACACAAAACAAGGTGTCTGTTTCTGATCTGAGTTCAAACATACCGTATCACATTGAACTGGAAAAATTATCACGTGGCATTTTCACACCACATGTAACAGGGCAGATTAATCAAACAAGATGGTTCTATGAAAGAGCAAGAGGTCAGTATAAGAATGCCAGAATTAAAGAAGGTTTCACCAAGGCGAAACAAAAAGCCTTTGACCTGAAGAATCCAAAAAAGCAAATGTTTAACAAGGAAGATTTGGCGAAGTATGTAAATGCATACCGTGAGATTTACGATGGAAATAAATTAAGAATCGGTCCTCATCTTGTAGTTCAGGGCAATCAGAAGAACTATGCGCAATTCCTTAATAACAATCTTATTGATAAGCCCGACAATATATATTTTGAGGATATTGTTTCAAAAGCAATCCTGTTCAGGACAGCAGAAAAGTTATATGGTGTGAAACCTAATGCTATAGGCGACCTTCGGTACATAACGGTTCCTTATGCAATTTCTTTGTTAGGTTATTTAACTGAATATAAATTAGATCTTTATAAAATATGGACAAACCAATCCATATCAGAGGGACTTCAAAGTACTTTAAAAGATTTAATGCGTTTAGTTGAGAATTTCATTAAGAACTCTGCTCCAGGGGCTTTGTTCGGAGAGTGGGGAAAAAAGCAGGATTGTTGGCTTACGGTTAAAGAGAAATTTAAAAATACCCCAATCCCGATACCACCGGATGATTTACTTAATCCGAAAACCAGACCCAGACGCAGGATAAGTGATACAGAAGTTGAAAATTCAAATTTTAAGGAGACAGAAGAGACAATTAAAAATATAAGCGCAGAGAAATGGAAAGTAATTTACCTTTACTGTAAAGAGAACGACGAGATTCCGAATTACTTCACCAATGCCGTTCACAATCTCGGAAGAAAATTAAAAGAAGGTATCAGGCCGACTTCTAAGGAAATACTTTTGGTAAATGAACTTTTGAATAAAATAATCTATAAAACTTCAATTTTTGATGAAGAGTAAACAGCAAACGGAAAAATGGAAAAGCTTTTATTAAAGCCGGGTATGAAAAAAAATTTCCAAAACTGACATCTGATTACCTTAAACAACCATTGGACAGTAGGGTTTCCGAAATCCGATACACCATTGACCTTGAAGGATTATCCGGAGAAGTATTTGAAAATATTTCGTTGGGAAAATTCTTTACTGAATACTATCTAAATCCTGCAAAACAATTAAGGTCGATTATCAGGCAGCAGTTATTAATCAGGGATTTTGAATACAAAAGCAGTCTGGCAAAAATAGAGACTAAAGGTGCATTCAGGAGCAAACTTGAAGATAGATTGAAGTCAAGCGGCGAAGATACCGAAAACATCAACCATCTTATGTAACTAAGAAAGTAAATTAAAAGACGTTTTTACTATAAGTCGTTAAGTATCAATGACTTTTTTATGTAACGGTTATGTAACTGAGTATGCTAGATTATGAAAAATTGGGAAGATAAGGCACGGCATTATTTGGAAAAAAGCCTACGTCCATTGCCTCAAGAGATGAACAAACTTGATTGGAAATCTGGATTATCTGACAAAAGCGAAAAACTGGCACACCATCTTTCTGCATTTGCTAATCAAAGTGATGGAGGTTTTATCGTATTCGGAATAAATAATGGCACCATCGAGGGTCTGTCAAATCAAGATTACACAGAGATAATTAAAAAGTCAGGAAATATTGCCCGAGATAGTTTAGAACCGGTTATTTCATTGGATCATTCCATTTTACAAGTAAATGGCGTTGACTTGCTTTTTATTTATATTCCAGAGTCACGTGATAAGCCAGTTCACATAAGAGGAAGAACGGTATACGATTCGTACATTCGATCCGCTGGCCAAACAAGAAAAATGAGTAAGCAAGGACAGTAAAATAGGGACAGCGACCATTTCTGGAGATTTGGAAAAGTAAGTAGATAACATTTCTGTCCCTATTTTGTCAGGAAGACCGCAGGCCGGAAGACTTGTTGTTTCAGGTATTTATCGATCTGGACATTGAACTGACCCTGCCGGTGGTGAAAGAAACGATTGAGGGTAAAACCGTGTTCTTTGTAGACAATAATGTACTGACGGCCTGTTTTGATAACGGCATTACCGAAGAGCTGGTGAAACGCCTGACAAAACGCAAACCCCCTGCGTGCAGTATTCCGCGATAGCTCATACGGCAACAACAGTGTAAAGATCAATGTGGAGCATATCTTTAAGCTCCGATCTCCAGGTACTGAAGGGTGAACGATTTAGGGAAAGAACCACAGATGAATACCGATAAACACGGATTTGGATTTGAAAAACTGGTTGTGTTGTTTGAACAGACACAGAGTGAGCTACAGAAACAGGCGGCCCGCTCGGTTGATATTGCTTTAGTAATTCGCAACTGGCTCTTTGGCTGGTATATCGTGGAGTTTGAAAATGGCGGTGCAGAGCGGGCGGAACTGTATGGCAAGAAACTTCTTCAATGCCTTTCTGCGGAGCTCAAACAGGCTGGGCGGAAAGGTGTTTCACTAACTAATTTGAAGCAGTTCAGGCTGTTTTACGAAACCTACAAAGAGATTGGTCAGGCGGTGCCTGACCAATCTTCTATTGATACAAACAACTGGGGAAAAATTACACAGACTGTGTTTGCGCAATCTCTGAATGTCGATACCCAAAAGATTCGGCAGGCAGCGCCTGACCAATCTCAAGAAACAAGGGCATGCCTGCAGGAAATCATGGCAAAACTGTCAGCTCGCTTTGTGCTTGGCTGGACGCATTATGTCACGCTTCTCACGGTTAAAAATAGTGAAGAAAGGCGGTTTTATGAAATTGAAGCCGCAGAAAACGGCTGGGGATATCGTGACTGGAACGTCAGATTAACTCGGCTCTTTATGATCGGCTTGCTTTGAGTCGTGACAAAGAGGAGGTGAAAAGATTATCCACACATGGACAACTCATCGAAAAACCGGCGGATGTGATCAAAAATCCTTACATTTTAGAGTTTACGGGATTGGAAGAATGCAAAGCATTCAGTGAGCATGATCTGGAAACAGCTCTTATCGACAAAATAGAGCATTTTCTCCTGGAATTGGGTAAGGGGTTCCTGTTCGAGTCCCGCCAGAAACGCTTCTCCTTCGAGAATCGCCATTTTTATGTAGATCTGATTTTTTACAACCGACTTCTGCGCTGTTACACTATAATCGACCTCAAAATTGGTGACTTAAAACATCAGGATTTGGGTCAAATGCAAATGTATGTGAATTATTTCGACCGTTATGTAAAACTCGATGAAGAAAATCCAACGGTCGGTATTCTGCTCTGTCTCAGCAAAAGTGATGAACTGGTCGAATTGACACTTCCGAAAGATTCCAATATCTACGCATCGGAATATCAACTTTACCTGCCTTCCAAAGAAGAACTGAAAAAACAACTGGAAGATGCACAACGGGAATGGGAAGCGCACCATGATAAGGAAATACCAGATTCCAATTAAAGGTAACCACGGCCTACAGATTGCGCAGATTAAAAAATGCATCACAAACTTACCAATGACTAATGACTAATGACTAATGACCAATGACCAATGACCAATTCAGAACTTGTGTAACTATTCAGCGTAATCTATTAAACTACCGAACCACAACTCGTTCCCAAACCTTGTACTGAACATAGTGAAGTATCTGTTTGGGAACGTAATGGTACTGGAACTACATTCGCGGGTTCACTCATTAGAAGGCTTTTGTCAAGGACAAAATATCTCCGGTCGCAAAAATATCTACATTTTCACGTTTTGAATACCCCTCCAAGTACGGAATCGCTCTTACTGCTGTTTACGAAAATGACT
>NZ_CAADGZ010000180.1:0-5511 GCF_900696675.1 uncultured Candidatus Kuenenia sp.
ATAATCTTCGTGAAAATGGCGCATTTTTTGAGATTAATGAAAATATTCGTCAAATATTTGCAACAATTAGTAGTCTTAACTATCCAATAAATAGTTGTTTAGATAGTTTTCGTTCAGACACTAAATAGCTCCGTAGGAGCGGCCTGTCCGTATTCAGGCAGACCTGTTTATATGGATTTACAAGAGACAGGTCGCCCCTAATTGCAGAGACAGGTTTCAAACCTGTCTCTACGATCTGTTATAATATCCTATTTTGCTGCAAACAGGCTGCTCCTACGGAGCTTATATGTAGTACACTTTTCAAAAAACTAAAGTGTTACGAATTATTACAATTTTTCTTCGTTTTTCTTTTTATCTTCTTGCTGATGTTGATGTGGCGCATTTTCTAATGCTTCAATTATCATCTTCATACCCTTTCTTCTTTCAAGAATGCCCTGAAGTATATCATATTCTTTGGGGGAAAAGAAAAAGGTTAAAAATGGCCTTAAGAATACCATTGCCTGACTTCCAATATAGTTAAGCGGCTGCATACACTCCAGAAACATTGTTGCCGGTATGGTAAGCCTTCTTTTGTGAATTATTGCCGCTAATCGGGCAGCGAGGGCATGTTCGTATTCTTTAAATACCTCGTATTCCTGCGCGGTGCCAACACTGAAGGCATGTTTCAGCCCACGTTTGAAAGTTTCTTTATCAAAATCTTTGAAGAATGGCAACATTATAAACACTTTCAAAATTTTTATGGTGGTCTGGCATTATACAATTTTGTCGATACAACGGCTTGTGAGAAGCTTATCAGAACAAGAGTGTTTTTGTCAAAACGAAAATAACCGTTCTGCGCGGGAAAGGCCTTTTTATTTTACTTGATAATCCAATGTATGTCTGCCTATAATGAGAAAAAATTTCACAGAAGTAATTGTAGAAAATATTTATTTTACGAGGGAAAAGGGAGAACGGCTTCATGCCATACAGAGCGTGGTTTCAATGCATTGCGGGCTGTGATGAAAAATACAAGCTAAACGAAATTATTTATCATTGCAAAAAATGCGGTAACCTTCTTGAGGTAGTGCATGACCTGGATCAATTGCGCAAGCACGACGCAAAATACTGGAAGGATTTGCTGGATGCACGCTATCTTCGCACGAAATGGCCATATGGGAGTTCTGTCTGGGGAAAGAAGGAATTTGTATGTCCGCAGGTGAAAAATGAAAATGTAGTCTCCTTGTATGAAGGCGGCAGTAACCTTTTCTGGGCGGAAAGGCTGGGAAAGGAATTCGGCATTGAAAATATCTGGATCAAGCAATGCGGAAATTCCCACACGGGATCTTTTAAAGATCTGGGAATGACCGTACTGGTTTCCATGGTAAAACAGATGATTTCAGAAGGGAAAAAAATTCCCGCAGTAGCCTGCGCCTCCACCGGGGATACATCTGCCGCCCTTGCCGCATACTGTGCAGCGGCCGGGATTCCTTCAATTGTATTTCTCCCAAAGGACAAGGTATCCAACGCACAGCTTATCCAGCCCATTGCAAACGGCGCCCTTACGCTATCCATCGATACGGATTTTGACGGCTGCATGAAACTGGTCAGGGAGGTGTGTCTTAAAAACAATATCTATCTTGCCAATTCCATGAATTCTCTGCGCATCGAAGGGCAGAAAACTATCAGCGTCGAAATTGTACAGCAGTTTGACTGGGAAGTCCCCGATATAATCATCGTCCCCGGAGGGAATCTAGGCAACACTTCCGCCATAGGAAAGGGTTTTCTGATTATGGAAGCAATGGGTATTACAAAAAAAAGGCCGCGCATTGTATGCGCTCAGGCAGCCAAGGCAAACCCTTTGTATCTTAGTTATTTGACAGGTTTTAAGGAATTTAAGCCAATAAAAGCACAAAAAACACTCGCCAGCGCCATTCAGATAGGGGATCCCGTCAGTTACCAAAAGGCGATCAATATATTGAAAAAATTTGATGGGATTGTCGAACAGGCAACGGAAGACGAATTGGCAAATGCGGCGGCGCAAGCGGACAAAACGGGACTGTTTAGCTGTCCCCATACAGGCGTTGCGCTTGCCGTTCTGAAAAAATTGCTGGAAAATAAAAAAATTAAAGCGCATGAAAAGGTCGTGGTTATTTCAACCGCACACGGGTTGAAGTTTACCGAGTTTAAGATAAATTATCACGAAAATAAACTGAAAGAAGTTACACCATGGTTTGCAAATCTACCGGTATCAGTCCCGCCATCATACGAAGCAGTTAAAACCGCAATTTTAGAAAAATTTGAGGGTTTTTCTTTATAAATGAATTTTATCCTTTCCCGCCACATTACCATTGTACCGTTCGCGAACCACAAAACATACCAGAAGAGTTTTTAGAAGCAAATACCATTTAACCCACACATAAAGATACATTATGGATTGGATTATAATAGCAATAATGCTTTTGTTTAATAGTTTGTTTTCGTGTGTAGAAATGGCATTTGCATCCACCAACGTGCCGCTCATGCGCAGTATGGCGTCCAGGGGGAATAGCGCAGCAAAAATTTTCCTGCACTTAAAAAGCAGGCCGGAAAGGACATTCGCCGCTATTCAGGTAGGCATCACCCTTGTTGGCATACTATCTGCTGCCGTGGGTGGTGCGGAAGTCGAAAAAACGATACTTCCGTTTCTTCAAAAATTGCTTAATGTTTCGGACACAACCGCAAAAATTCTAGGCATTGCCCTCTTTGTTATTCCATTTACCTTTTTTTCCGTTGTTATTGGCGAATTGGTGCCAAAAGCAATTGCAATCCGTTACCCTGAAGAGGTGTCTTTAGTATCGGGACGTTTCCTGAGAATAATGATAAAGGTTGCCATGCCCGTTATTCATACCCTGGAAAAATCTACGATAAAACTATTATCGCTGTTTGGTATTCGTACAACGGTTTCTGATAAAACCGTAACCCACGAACTCTCCCTGGAATCATTGCCTCCGTTTCACAAAGACTACATTTTAAACCTATTTGCCTTGAGATTTAAAAAGGTTTCTGAAATAATGCTTCCCTTTTCCAAAGCAGTAACCATACCCGTATCAATGAACAAAGAAGACATACTGAAGGTGGTAATTGCCTGCGGTCATACAAGGATTCCTGTTATTTCGGAAGAAGGAGAGTTAAAGGTTTTTGGCATTTTGCACACGAAAGAGTTCATTGCAATGATGGATACAAAAAGCCCTTTTTCATTGTCAAACCTGGCCCGTGAGCCTTATTTTGTAGAGGTAAATGACCCCATTTTGAAGATATTAAAAAATCTTCAGACATATCACCTCCAAATGGCAATAGTTTGTAAAAATTTAAAACCCGTTGGAATCGTAACCATGGAGGATATTCTGGAAGAGATTTTGGGTGAAATTTATGATGAAGACGATGACGGGATAGTAAAAAAAATATGGAGTCAACGTGTTGGCATGCGAAGGCACAAATAACGTAACAATTTAGTACCTTAGCAGTAATTTTTTTGCACACTTCCATTCGTCAGTGCGTGCTTTTTGGCAAAATATTTCATGGTAAAACCCGAAATGCTAAATACGAAATCCGAAACAAATTCTAAATTTTAATTTCCAAATGTTCAAAACCAGTTTTTTGGTAACAATTTAGAATTTTGAAAAATTCCAACAATGTAGTGCGACGAGGTTCGTCGCACCACAAATGACAATTTCCAGTCATTAGAATTTGTTTCGTATTTTGTGCTTTGTGCTTGTTGTAACACTTTAGGTTTTTGAAAAGTCCGTCCATGTATTAACCCCATGTATTTCACTGCCTGGAGAATAAATGTAGAGCGAAGAGGTTCTTCGCTCTATGCTGAATGGTCGCCGGGTTCGCTCTCGTTCCCAAGCAGCTAAAGTGTTACGTTTTTTTCATTGGGATTTTGTATTTTGGAATTTGTTTCGGATTTCGTACTTCGAATTTTTTATCAGGTTGTTCCTCCGGAGCTTATCGGTAATACGTTTTTCAAAAGACTAAGGCGTTACCAAATAATACTAATTTATTCATATCCTTTGAAAGGGTACAAATGATGGAAGTAATATTCCTGGGCACGGGAACATCGCACGGCGTACCGATGATTGCATGCAACTGCAAGGTGTGTACCTCCGATAATCCAAAGAATAAAAGGATGCGCACGTCAGTTCTTGTTTGTGAAAATGGCTGCGACATCCTTATCGACGCCACGCCGGAAATGAGGCTTCAATGTATAAAAAACAACGTTACCAGGCTGGATGCCGTCCTCATAACCCATATCCATGCAGACCATATTTTCGGACTGGACGATCTCCGGCGGTTCAATATTGTACAGCGTAAAGACATTCCTATTTATGGCACACCAGATACCCTTGAGGGCATAAAAAGAATTTTCGCCTATGCGTTTGATATACGGGCAAAAAACGATGGCTATGTACCCCGCTTTTCTCTTAACGCCATTGATGGCAATGTAAAAATAGGCGGTTTTTCCATTGTGCCGATTGACGCTATTCATGGGAATGGCCTCGTTACGGGCTATCGGTTCGAAAGATTCGCTTATATAACGGATGTGAGTGAAATACCCGTTCACTCATTGGCAAAATTAATGAATCTCGACGTCCTTGTCCTGGGTGCACTCCGCTACACGCCTCACGCAAAGCATTTCAATATAGACCAGGCGCTGGATATTGTCTCTAAAGTCAGGCCCAAAAAGACCTATTTTACCCACATATGCCATGATATAGAGCATGAATCAACAAATAGCAGGCTTCCTGAAAACGTGGAACTTGCTTACGATGGATTGCGTATAAAATTGTAATTACAATTCACGAGCTACCTGTAATAATGCCCCCACTGTTTCCCCCTTCTGAACTTAAGACACTCATTTCCGCTCGATAAGGTGCGATAGTATGCCCCTTCAAATTCTATGTATCGCTTTGTCGTGTCATGGCAAATAAAGTAGCAAAATGCATTTATTGTCTATAAATTAAGCATTAATCAAGGGGGTACCTTATTTACTTCCCAGCCTAACTCCAAGTGGATTCAGGTTTGCAAACCATGAGTTTGTGTGGATAATGGAGCCATGTATTGCGATAAAATTCCAGTGCCCAAAGCACAAAATTTGCAACATTTTAGTCTTTTGAAAAATTTCCGTGATAGAAAAAATACCATGCAGCCCTGTTAGGGGCGGTCTGTTTGTAGTAGCGCAATAAAATTCAATAGGGTAAATAGCTCCGTAGGAGCGGCCTGTCCGTATTCAGGTAGGCCTGTTTATATGGATTTACAAGAGACAGGTCGCTCCTAATTGTAGAGACAGGTTTCAAACCTGTCTCTACGATCTGTTATAATATCCTATTTTGCGACAAACAGGCTGCTCCTACGGAGCTTATAGGTAGTACATTTTCCAAAAGACTAAAGTGTTACTTTGCTTTGGTTCAGGCTTCGTTGTGAGATCAACCGAACGGTTATAAACCTGCGAATGTAGTTTCCAGTGCCACTGCTGCCACTGCGTTACCAAAC
>NZ_CAADGZ010000181.1:0-5401 GCF_900696675.1 uncultured Candidatus Kuenenia sp.
AAATCCTTTGCTCCGGTAATTGATTGTGTAAAAAATTTACAAGTGCAATTAATACCGGAAGTAACGAGCAAAATCAAGAGTAAATATTTGTCGCAAAGCATTGCTAAGTCATAAGTTGTGGCCGACTCGACTTACGACTTAAAAATATTTTTTCAGACGCTTTCTTTAACAAAGTAATGCCCTAAACAGAAACTTCTATTTTGTACACACCTCAAAACAGTACTTCAGCGGCAGGGTACAAAGCGTACCATGGTTTTCTTGTCTCTGATAACTTCTCCAAGAAGAGTAATGGTGCGGTCAATTTCTTCCATCATATTACCAAATCCCAGTGAGAAACGCAGTGCACAATGCGCCTCTTCTTCTGTAAGTCCCATTGCCAGCAAAGCGTGTGAAGGTTTAGGTGATCCGGCACGGCATGCAGAACCTGAAGAAAGGCTTATACCTTTCTGGTCCAGAGCAAGAACCACCGACTCTCCACGTATACCAGGCAAAGTCATGTTTAAAGTATTTGGTAATAGTGCCTCTGGATTTCCGTTCATTTTTGCCTCGGCCATTAACTCTCGTATGCCTGCTTCCAACCTGTCTCGCATCCTCTTGATTCTATCCATTTCATGAATGCGCCGTACAGCCAGTTCTGCGGCTTTACCGAGCCCCACAATTCCTAACACATTTTCTGTCCCTGCACGCATTCCACTCTCCTGTTTACCTCCATTCACTAAGGGTTCCAGAACAATTCCTTTACTAATATACAAAGCACCAACACCCTTCGGACCGTATAATTTATGCCCTGACATTGTAAGCAAATCCACGCCAAGAGCTTCCACATCTATTGGGATCTTACCAACCGCCTGCACACAATCAGAATGAAATAGAACGTTGCGTTCCTTCGCTATACGGACCAGAGCTGCTATAGGATTAATAGAACCTGTCTCATTGTTCGCCATCATCACACTTATCAGGCATGTTTTTTCTGTGATTGCTGATTTCAAATCTTCCGGATTAAGCTTCCCGGTTTTATCAATTTTAAGGTATGTTACCATAAATCCATGTCTTTCAAGCCACTCGCATGTATTGATAACTGAAGGATGCTCTATGGTGGTTGTAATAATATGGTTTTTAGAATTCCAGTTTGCAAAGGCCACACCCTTTACAGCAAGGTTATTGGCCTCGGAACCACCACCGGTAAATATTATACGCCTTGCAGTACAATTGAGCAGCTGAGCCACACTCCGACGTGCCGCCTCAACTGCAAACCGAGCATCTTTTCCCTCGGTATAGATGCTCGAAGGATTTCCGTGACCATTCTCTATAAACTGCAGCATTATTTTCTTTACTTCAGGGTCAAGGGGAGTGGTGGCATTGTGGTCAAGATATATACGCTTCTCAATGTGCCGAGGCTTTACACTGGATTCTACCATGCCAGCAGTATCACAGTATTCACCGGAATCTACTTCAACTATTTTCTCTCTTTCTGTTGCCTTGGCCACGTCACACAGAAGGGTTTTATATACAGGGAAGCCTGAGATTGGATCATATCGCTGGAGATCTGTTAATTCATTTACATTGCAGTTCTGCCACTTCTCCGGTCCAACCGGTCCTCCACCACCCATATTGGCATCAATGGCGCCCTGAACAATATCATCAGTAACCAGCGCACACATCGTAACTGTACCGCGCTTTGTCATAATATTTACCAGATCTCCACTCTTAATGTTACGGGCTTCCGCATCCAGGGTATTAATCGTTACCGTCGGTTCGGGTCTTTCTTTCAGTAATCCGGATATACCATGATGCTGAGAACGGAAATCCGTGGTTACTCGCGACCCCGAATTGAAAACAAGTGGAAATTCCTCTGCAAGATCAGGCTGTGAATGAGGGCCTTCTCCCGGTTCTGTGTAGATGGGTAAAGGATCATAACCGTGCTCCTCAAGTATAGTTGAAGCTATTTCAAATTTTCCTGTTGGGGTATCAAATCCGGGCTTACCATCAGTGCGCAATAATCCCTTTTCCCATTTCTTATACTGCATCATTACTGTAGGCGTCTGCACCGTTCCTTTTGCATGCTGAACATCTTCCAGTGCGAATCCTGAACCCTTTAATACATGCCTAAGGAGCTCTTCCTCATTCTTCGGATAAAGGTGTCCATATCCAAGTCTCCTTGCCAGTTCCGACAGGATAAAGAAATCATTGCGAGCTTCTCCAACAGGCTCAATAACCTTCTCTCTGATTCGAAAGATTGGACCATATGTCATGTATGATTCAATTTCATACATGGTAGTTGCCGGAAGGACAATATCTGCATAAGCGGCATCTGCCGTTAATTGGCGATCGACAGATACAAGAAAATCAAGTTTATTCAATGTCTTACGCCAGACAGCAGGTTGAGGCCAGGCGGTAATGATTGACCCTCCAAGAATGATGAGAGATCGGATACGATAGGGTCTTCCCTCAAGTACAGATTCCGGTAACGCAATTGCATGAGATTCACCACGGTATGCACTGTAAACAGGAAAGCGTTCTCTGCCCAATGCTTTTCGTACATCAGGATTGGCAATGCGATCTTCACGATTGATAGGGAAATTGTTCTGGTGCATGGTAAAACAACGCCCACCTGGCACATCAAGCTGTCCTGCAAGCGCCCAGAGAACCATTGTTGCGCGTATTGCCTGAACGCCACTGTCACTATACTCAAGTCCGCTATACATGATGGGTGAAGCGCCGTTTGCCTCTGCAATTCTCCTGGCAAGAGATTTAATTGTCTCTGCCGGCACACCCGTAATGCTTTCTACGGCATCCGGCCCGAAGTGTTGAACATATCTGGCAAGGTCATCAAAACCAACTGACCAATTTTTTACAAAGTCCTCGTCATATAATTCCTCTTCTATGATAACATTGCACATACCAAGAGCAAGGGCTCCATCAGTACCAGGGCGTATTGGAATCCACTCCGCATCGGTAAGCTTTGCTGTCATGGTTCTTCGTGGATCAATTACGACAATCTGCGCACCTTGCTTCTGTGCATTAACAATTCTATTAAGATCAAACGGCGGACAATCGGTAGCAGGATTTGTCCCCCAGACTACTATCATCTGGGCATTTTCAAGATCCGAAAACATATTAATCAGCATCCCCCCCATAGTAGTATGAGGAGCAATCATAGCAAATGAAACGTAACAGAGAGCCCCCACACCAAGAGTATTTGGTGAACCAAATGGAAACAAAACGCTTGATGCCGATGAAACAGCCACGCCCTTCGGCTGAAAGATGTCACACATGGCAAGCTCAAAGCTTCCCCGTCCGGTATAAATAGCAGTAGCCTCCGGTCCTGACTCTTCTTTAATTTTATTAAGGTTTTCAACGATAATATCATAAGCATTATCCCAGGAAATCCTCTCAAACTCATATGTCCCCTTTGGACCCTTTCTCCGCATCGGGTAGCGAAGTCGATCTTTGGAATATACAATTTCCGCAGAGTGTTCTCCGAGCTTGCAAATCATCCCCAGATGAGAGCTTCGATCAGGGCATACTTTATCAATCATTCCCTTCTCATCGTAGGTAACGGTAACCCAGCAGCCTGCCGGGCAGATTCCGCAAATTGCATGTTTATCATTAATACTGCTTCTTGATTCCATAAATATTCCTTTTACTACTATTAATCAATAGACGGCGCAAACAGGTTCAGGCTGAAAAACCGTTCAGGGTCAAACCATTGCTGTTCCACATAAAGGCCTGTCTTTTCTGCCAGCGTATCAATATCGTCGAGTGAATACTTGAATGAGTTTTCCGTGTGGATAGTTTCATTCGCCTTAAAACAAACCTCTAATTCAATGTCACGGATGAAGACCTTCTGATCAATATTACTGATCAGGTACATCTCAATTCGTCCAACTTTTTCATTGTAAATTGCCTTATGATCAAATTTTTCGATATTAAAATTACCTCCAAGTTCTCTATTCACGTGTGTGAGGAGGTTCAGGTTGAACTCAGCAGTGATACCCTGTGAATCATTGTAGGCATTTTCTATAATAGTTTTATCTTTTTGTAAATCTATGCCGACCAGAAACCTGTCATTGGGGAGCATTATTTTCTGTATATGTCGTAGAAGAGTCGTCACCTCTGACCTACCAAGGTTACCAATACTTGACCCTAACCATATAATGAGTTTCCGTTGTGCTGCCTGGATATTTAATTGATGAATTCCTTCATTATATCGAGCGGCAATTGCATTTATTTCCAGATTCGGATATGCCTTGAGCAGAGAATAAGAACTTTCCTCAAGCATTTGGCGAGACACATCTATAGGAGAATAATAAGCCAGACTTTGATGTTTAAGGAAGGTCTCTATTAAAATTCTTGTTTTTGTTGAGCTCCCACTTCCTAATTCTATAAGAGCAGTCTCTTTCGGAAATCGAGAGACAATATCATCCACGTTTGTCTCAAGGATATTCGTTTCTGTGCGCGTCGGGTAGTATTCCGGGAGTTCACAGATTTTCTCAAACAACTGTGATCCGATATGATCATAGAAATAAACAAAAGGAAGGTATTTGGACTCAGAGGCAAGACCGATTTTGACGTCTTCGGAGAAGTTATTTATGAAGATCTCGTCATCGGTTGTTGTAAGCATAAACCGCTCTTCAATTTTTGAAGTTGGCATTAGATGTTTCTCCTCCAAAGATGACAGGAAATTGCCTTTTTCTATCGGGTGTTCAGTTTAATAAAAACAAAGGAAATTACAAGATCTTTTTATTTTATCAGCCCTATTGAACACCAAAGAAGAGAGGCGTAGGGAAGAAGGATGTGGAATTATAGGTGAACTATAAGAAAATGGATAATGTGCAGCACATTACCCGATTTTATACAAGAAATTGACAAAGGCTTGCTCCCATGCAAATGGGGAACGGCAAGACCTTCCCCATATCCTGCAGAGAGAGTATGCGTGCCGTTTTAGACGGTTATAGCAGACAAATAGTCCATTGGGAAATCCGGAAAACAATGAAGGAAACGGAGGTGGAAATTATCCTGAAACGGGCTAAAGAGAAGTATCCAAATGTCAAACCAAGGATCATTTCTGACAATGGTCCACAGTTCATAGCAAAGGATTTCAAGGACTATCTCCGGATAAGCGGGACGGCACATGTTAAAACAACACCTTTCTATCCTCAAAGTAACGGAAAAATAGAAAGATGGCACAAGACAATAAAGCAGGAAGTATTCGCTCCTATTGCCCTGTAAACCTGCAAGATGCCCGGCGAATCGTGGATGAATTTGTTGTGCATTACAACACGAAACGATTACATAGCGCAATAGGTTATATCGCCCCGCAGGACAAATTGCTCGGACGTAAAAAAGAAATCTTTTTGGAACGAGACCGAAAATTAAGTGAAGCGCGGCAACGGCGGGC
>NZ_CAADGZ010000182.1:0-5400 GCF_900696675.1 uncultured Candidatus Kuenenia sp.
ATGAAGCAAGATCACTGGTACGTCAAATTTTTATGACAGATGCAGATATAATGCCGGATGAAAAGAATGGCGTCTTAAGGATAACGATTCATAACATGACAAACCCAAGGAACAACAGATATGTTCAACAATTATGCGATGTACTTAATAGTTCCGAAACATTATTCCCAGGCACAAATCTGCGCCTTGTATATAATTTGGTATCAAATCAAATTCCACCAGATCAGGAGTTCTGAGATTAGGGATGCTGTCCCTATATGCAGGATTGATCGTTCGTGGTGTCTCCGTTAAAATCTCAGTTTGTTCGTTAGGTAAAAGGGAAACACAAAATACATTTTAAAACGATTTTTTGTTGCAACTGGAAAGAAGGGGGTTTTGCAATCCGTATGCTGCTACATTACCGTCTTCTCTTTCGGCGGAAAGCAGGAATCGTCGTTTTCTTTGCTGCCTTCATCTTTTTTTCTTTTTCGGCGAACACAGCATCGTAGAAAAAAGCGGCGGCCACACCGCCTAAAACAGGACCTACCCACCAAACATAATGGTTTGCAAACTGCCAGGACGCGATAGCTGGCCCAAATGCCCTTGCCGGGTTCATTGCTCCGCTGCTAATCGGGCTGCCAATAAGGACGCCGAACAACACAACAAGCCCGATAGTTAATCCGGAAAAACTACCAAAAGACCTTTTATCAATTGCCGTCCCAAAGACTGTAAGAACGAGCAGAAAGCTAACGATAAACTCCATAACGAGTCCCTGCATTACAGAAATCCCGTCCCCTAACATGCTTGCTCCCAGATGAACCGTATATATTGCTTCAGGAAATAAAATCTTAAGGACAAAACCAGCCAACGCAGCGCCGGCAATCTGTGCTGCAATGTACTTTATAGCCAGATTCGGATTCATCCTTCTGGTGATCCAACATGCTATTGTAACGGCAGGGTTAATATGTGCGCCTGAAATATAGCTCAGTGCATATGTTATAGAGACAATTGCCAACCCATAAGCAATGGAAATCCCTAAAACCCCAATACCGTCCCCTCCTGCTTTCCGCAGGTAATAATCTGTACAAATTGCGCCAGCGGCAATAAAAACAAGCGTAAAAGTGCCTAAAAATTCTGCAATGTATTTTTTGAATGAGTCCACCCCGGATTTCTCCTCTATTAAGTTTCTAAAACACAAAATATAAAAAACGAAACTTTCACATTTTTCTACAGGACACAAACATCTAACAGGATGAAGCTTAAATAATGCTAAACCTTATAGTTACTGTATTATCTTAAAAAAACAAATTCCACCCTTAAAACGAGATTATTAGAATAAAAAAACGTAATTTGTCTCTAAGATATTTACTGGCATGCTTTTGAAGAAATCGCCCATTTCGTAATGCTTATACATTTAATCCTGATATTTGTCAAGTGTTTATTTTGACAATTTTTACGTTAAAATGGACAATATTTAATAATAGTTCTGTCGACTAAATACATCGGGTAGCCGCCTATTAATACTGTAACTATTTCACGAGGGTGGGAATTGGAGTGTTTGCAGATGCGCTATCTTCCTTTGGGGCAGGCGTAATGGTTTGATCCAATTTGATCTGTGAGAGAATGGGAAGTTTTTTGTAATTGAGCGTACCATCTCCCAATTGGCCATATTCGTTATTTCCCCATGCCCAAATCGTTCCGTCTTTCTTTAAAGCGAGACTGTGATAATATCCTGCCGCTATTGAAACAACATCGCTGAGTCCATGCACCTTTAATGTAGTATATTGATAATTGGAAGTAGCGCCTGTCCCAAGCTGCCCTGTCCTGTTGTATCCCATTGACAGCACAGTGCCATCCTGTTGCAAAATGAGAGCATGATAGCCACCGGTTGCAATTGAAACACTATTATTAAGCCCATTAATACGAATTGGAATCTTGCTATTTGTTTGTGTTCCGTTTCCCAGTTGACCATAGGTATTCATGCCCCATCCCCAAATACTGCCATCAGCTTTCACGGCTACATTGTAATTGTTCCCGCTTGCAATAAAAACTGCCCCATTGAAATCATAAACCGGAGTAGGGATAGAACTTTCCGTCATAGTACCATCCCCCAACTGTCCATATCCATTGGCGCCCCAACCCCATATTGTTCCATCCGCCTTTAGCACAAGATTGTGATGATTGCCGCCAGAAACAGCAACAACATTGTTAAGTCCCTGTACTTGCATGGGCTTATATGCATCCGATTTTGTTCCATCGCCTAGCTGGTCTAACTCGTTATTGCCCCATACCCAAACTGTTCCGTCTGATTGCAAAGCAATACTATGGTAGAATCCGGCATCAATCTCAGTAACATCTTTTATGGTTTTCACTTTTACCGGCGTGTTGCGGTTTTCGTTCGTGCCGTCGCCTAATTGTCCAAATCGGTTATTTCCCCATGCCCAGACTGTTCCATCTGATTTAACGGCAAGATTATGCTCCCATCCGGCAGCAATAGAAACTACATCCTCCAGTCCTTTCACCTGTATGGCAAATTTCCGGGGATTGGTAGTACCATCGCCTAATTGTCCGGCATGGTTCCCCCCCCACGCCCAAACGGTACCATCTGGTTTCAAAACAAGGCTGTGAGAACCTCCGCCTGATATTTGAGGAACGGCAGCAAATAATGAACAACAGAAAGTTAACATTGCCGCTACTATTAAAATACAATAAGAAATGTTAATCACCATGTTTTCTGAAAACCCCTTCTGTAACTTTATTATCATCGTATCTATTTGCCTGTACTTGTTTTAGTATTAATCGTAATAAAAACACATCAAATTTAATATGTGTATAGTTTATAACAATAATACGTTTGAAATTGCAAAAAAAAAATATATTATTCGGTTTCCCTTACTTAAACAATTCCTTTATCCCAAAAACAACTATGGCGGAGAGTGCGCGAAAAATATCAATGTAAATCTTGGTAGCACTTTAGTTTTTTGAAAAATTCCAATAATCGTAAAGTAGGGACTAAGCATTTGCCCGTTTGGGTATGAACACATTTTATGACAATTTACATCAAATGCTTCGCCCCCTACTTTTTCAAAAAACTAAAGTGTTACAAATTTTGTATTGCCATTATTCCGTACCCTATGCTAGATTACGCCTGCATATTAGTGAAGATTCGTTAAACCTCAGTATTAGAGGAGAAAAAAAGACATACTATGGAAACAAATGGGAATCGTCTTGTTGAAATATCTGCATTGGGGGAAGTCTCCAGTCCATCAGGAGGCGCAAAGGCATACAGCATATCTCCCGAAGGGATACCTGCCATATTGCCAGGTATGGGCGGAATTACTTATAATGTAAAAATAGGGGATAGTGCGATACAATGGGAAGCTGACCATGTTGAGCCCTGTGTATCCATCAGGAATAAAGACAAGGAAGAAAATGGTGCACTCAATTTATTGGCTTGCATCGGAAATAGCGCAAAAGTTGTGTCCGGAGACGCAAAGGGAGATACAGGCATCGTTACGGGAAAACATGGCGGCATAGAAAACGTGCTGGTAGATTTTGATGATAAAACTATTGAAAAACTCGTAATAGGCGACAAAATACTTATTCGCTGTATCGGTTTGGGCTTTTCTTTTACAAATTGTCCGCAAATAAAAACCATCAATCTCTCCCCTCATCTTCTAGAAACATTGCCAATAAAATATGACAAGACAAAAGGGGTGATGCAAATTCCAGTAACACACACTATACCGGCAGCAATTATGGGATCAGGGCTTGGTCCACAACACTGTTATCGGGGAGATTATGATATACAATTGTTCGACAAACAAACAATAGAAAAACATAACCTGGATACCTTACGGTTGGGAGATATAGTTGCGATTATGGATGCAGACCATTCCTATGGAAGAATATATAAAACCGGGGCTATCACAGTAGGGGTTGTTGTTCACACAAATTGTATAACAGCAGGCCACGGACCTGGGGTTACCACATTGTTTACTTCCGCTGAAGGCAAAATCTCTCCCTATAAAGACAAGAATGCCAATATAGGCGTTTATTTGAATATTGGAAGATTTAGAAAATCCAAAAAAAGGAAAACAAATTAACATCTTACTTAAATTATCATTAGTACATTAGCACTTATTTCCATGCGTACCAGCGATTAGTTTGGAAACAAGCCGTTTCTGCGGCTGCAGTGTTATATCACTATGCTGTCAAAGTTTTTTTATAAGGTGGACTGGTTTGTCAAGACCATTTACTATTAATATTTAGATGCATTAATTCATCAATCTACAGTGTGCAGCAGGCTCCTTCCGTTACCCTTCTGCACACTCTGCAATTTTCCTTCGCCCCACCGCTCCTTTTCCTCATTTGCTCACTGAAGAAACTCCAAAATGAACTTCATACGGTATTTTATATTCCAGTGATTGGTAATACCTCCTAATATTATAAAATGTAAAATACTTCTCCAAACCCTCACGTGCTTCACTACAAGCCTGATATTCTTTGAGATAAACCTCTCCGTACTTCACACTCCTCCAAAGACGTTCCGTAAAAATGTTATCAAATGCCCGCCCTCTACCATACATACTGATTGCGATCTCTTTGCTTAAACACCTATTTTTACACACATAAACCATCATAATACACCCCTTAAAGTCTTTTGTGTTTGAAGGCCGCAGAGCGACGAATTTATCTAGCCCTTACCTTGTAAACCTATATTACAAAATAGTCTACTTGCTTGCCTGTTAGTAGCAACAAAATACATTTTAAGATCAGGACATTTTTGCACTATTCGGGAACTTTAACAAATTTTGGGATTTTAGGGTGATAATATGATGGACAAAATGCTTGAATGGTGATTATAAGTGCGCTATAATTCAAAATATCCACCAATTCATAAGCGCCAATACCTTTCAAATAGAAGGTATCTGGCAGGATTATCAATATTCAGAAAGAATATCACAAATGCATAATCATCACAATAACACACTAATACATGACAAACTTAATCTCGTTTCCTATTTCAATAATCCTGTTTCACAAAGACAAAAACAATATGAAGCAGTTCAGTATACTACGAGATATTTCATGACGTAAAAAACGCCATATCGCGGGAGAAGCGAATTAAGGGTGGCTCAAGGGCTAAAAAAAATAGAATTAATTAATGGAATGAATGAATGCAGGATGGAAGTACCTCTATGACGGTTTATGAGATTGCTTCGGAAAAGACCCTCGCAATGACAAGCTGATACCCTTGTAATGACAAAATAAGTCACTAGTCATCATGTTTCATTTGCAACACCCTGAAACGATGAAAATGGGCTTATAACCATATCGTGTTGTAGTATCTGTACTTAAACTATTTTTTGTAGTCTTATTTTCGCGCCAGGTATTTTGCATTCATGGAATATTTACAGA